>JANOJI010000122.1:0-12987 GCA_031408175.1 Ilumatobacteraceae bacterium | reverse complement strand
GCCGCGCCGAACACGTGCAGTCGTCGCCGCACGGTCAGACCCTCGAGAGGTCTCTCGGACGGGATGCCGATTCGGTCCACGCCGACGATGAACTGCAGCTCGGTGCGACCCTCGGCGTCACTGAATCCGGCCTCGCGGACGAGGATCGCCAGGTGTGGCCATGCGTCGTGAATGCCGTAGACCAGCGGTGCCGGCAACGACATGTCGACGTGCGTGGTGCTCGGCGTCCAGCGGTCCAGTCGTTCGACCGCCACGCGCATCAGCGCGCGACCGGCGTCGAGGTTCACCGGCCAACATACGAGCCAATTGACCCCCGCCGTGTTCCGCAACCCAGCGCCGACTTCGGGGTCGCTGCCGTAACGATGCAGGTGTACCCCGGCCACGAGACGATCCTTCTCGATGGCCACCCACGTCTCGCGCTCGATCACCCAGGGATCGACGATGTACTCGCCGGGGTCGCGCTCCATGTGACCCAGCAACGTCGCGACCGGCACCGAACAACCGGGCACGACCGCCTTCACGTGAGCATTGACCAGATCGGTGAGTTGGTCGCGGTCGGAACGAGCAAAGGGTCGAATCTCAGACATGACACAGCCTCCAGGAATCGTTGGTTGCGAATCGGAGGCCGCTACCAGTGCGGCACGGCACAGATCCTAGTCGAGTGTTTGGCGCCACCCCGGGCGGGCCTGAGACACTCCACCAGCCCTAGATGCGCTCCCAGTAGCGGCGCAACTCCCACTCGGTGACTGTCTGATTGGCTGCGAGCCACTCGCCCTTGGCCATCGTCAGGATGTGGTGATGCACGTCCTCGCCGAAGCACTCCTTAGCGATCGACGAGCGCTCCCACAGTGCGACGGCGTCGGGGAGGTTCCACGGAATGCGGCCGATCCCGGTGGCCTCGTAGCCATTGCCCATGAACGGCTCCTCGAGCGACAGCTTGTTGCGTATCCCGTACAGACCCCCGGCGATCTGGCCGGCAAACGCGAAATAGCTGTTCGCGTCGCTGCCGGGGATGCGGCACTCGACACGGCTTGCCTTGCCGTGGCCGACCTTGCGGAATCCGAGGGTGCGATTGTCGACGCCCCATCCAATCCCCGTCGGCGCCCACGATCCCGGCTGGAATCGTTTGTAGCTGTTCACGGTGGGTGCCCACAACAGGCTGAACTCTTGCGCCGTGGCAATGAGGCCGGCGACGTAGTGCTGAAACGTCTCACTCATGCCGTGTGGACCGTTGTGGTCGTCGAACAGCGCCTTCTTGCCATCGAGCGACCACAGGCTGCTGTGCACATGACACGACGAACCGGTGTCGTTGAAGTCGTACTTGGCCATGAAGCTGACCGATCGCCCGTTCAGATGGGCGATCTCCTTCGCGGCTGTCTTGTAGACGCTGTTGCGGTCGGCCATCTCGACGGCCGTGGTGTAGTCGAGATTCATCTCGTGCTGACCCCGACCGGCTTCACCCTTGGAGAACTCGACCGGGACGCCCGCTGCCTCGAGCCCGCGTCGGATGGCGCCGAGGATGTACTCGTCCTTGGTCGTCTGAAGGATGTGGTAGTCCTCGAGCCACGGCGAGTGCGGGCGCAGGTCGCGATAGCCCTTGGCGTGGGCCTCGTCGTACGTGTCCTGGAAGAGATAGAACTCGATCTCGCTCGCCACCATCGGCAGAAAGCCCAGCGCCTCGGCCGCTTCCTCCTGGCGTCGCAAGACGGTTCGCGGCGCGACCTCGACCAATTCGTCGGTGTCGACATCGAACAGGTCGCACATGATCATCGCCGTCTTGTCGACCCACGGGATCCGGCGCACAGTGCTCCAGTCGGCGCGCGCCAACATGTCGCCGTAACCCTGTTCGTAGCTGGTGAAGCGGTACCCGGGCACCGGGTTGTTGTCCATGTCACAGGCGATCAGGTAGTCGCAGTTCTCGGTGCCCGCATCGGCCACCGATTCGAGGAAGAAGCGTCCCGTCGTGCGCTTGCCGGTGAGACGACCCTGCAAGTCGGGAAAGACCATCAACACCGTGTCGATCTCACCGCCACGAATATCGCGTTCCAGTTGATCACGACTTACTTCGGTTCGTCCGGTCATGGCGTTGCACTGTAGTTACGATCACACGATGCCCCGAGACGGAGACCGAACCATCGCCCAGCACATCCTCGACGGCATGAGGGCGACGGGCATCCGTCAGCTCTTCTGTCTGCCAGGCGTGCAGAACGACCCCTTTTTCGACGCGATCGTCGACGCCCGCGACTGGTTGGACGTGATCGTCACCCGCCACGAGCAAGGTTGTGCATACATGGCGATGGGCGCGGCGCAGGCCACCGGTCAGCCGACGGCGATGTGCGTGGTGCCGGGACCCGGTCTGCTCAACGCAGCCGCCGGATTGTCGAGCGCATGCGGTGGCGGTGCCCGTGTGCTGGCGATCGTCGGGCAGATCCACTCGCCGCTGCTCGGTAAGGGATTCCGCGTGCTGCATGAACTCGACGACCAGCCCGCGGTGTTGCACCAGGTCACCAAGCACGCCGAGATCGTTCGCGACATCAACACCGCCGCGTGGCAGATCCAGCAGGCCTTCCACGAGTTGGTCTCCGGCACCCCGCGACCCGTGGCGATCGAGGTCCCCGCCGACATGTGGGCGAAGTCGGCACGTGGAATCGTTGGGCCCGGCGTTCGCACCATGCCGTCGATCGACCTGGATGCCGTCGACGCCGCTGCGGCCAAACTGCGAGCCGCGGTCAATCCGCTGATCTGGGTCGGTACCGGCGCGCAGGATGCTGCGCCTGCAGTGCGCCGGCTTGCCGAACTTTTGCAGTCCCCGGTGTCGACCCGGCGCATGGGCCACGGTGTGATGGACGAAACCGACGTGCTGTTCGCGCCGATGGGACTCGCCCATCGCATGTGGGCCGATGTCGATCTCGTGCTGGGCATCGGATCGCGCATCGAGTTCCCCATGCTGCAGTGGGGCACCGAAGGGCTCGATCTCATCCAGATCAACACTGACGTCGACGAACTCGACCGCCATGGCATCGGCGCCCTTGGCATCCACGGCGATGCCGCGGAGGTCGTACCACTGTTGCTCGAACGGCTGGCCGATCTGCAGCGTCCGCTGCGTCGGCCAGAACTGAGCGCGCAACGCGCTGCGTTCTACAACGACATCGCTCATCTCGAGCCGCAACTCTCGTATCTCGCGGCCATCAGCGACGCGCTCCCCGACGACGCGATCATCGTCGAGGATGCGACACAGATGACATTCGTTGCTCACTTCGCATACCAGTTTCGCCATCCGCGCACCTACCTCTCGACGGGTTTTGCAGGAACGCTCGGTTCCGGCGTTGCCGTGGGCATCGGGGCGAAGGCCGGCGCACCGGACCGAGCCGTGGTCGCGATCACCGGCGACGGCGGCTTCCTGTTCACTGCCACTGAACTGGCCAGCGCGGTGCAGCATCACATTCGAGCGATCACGATCGTGTTCAACGACAACGCCTACGGCAACGTGCGACGCATCCAGCAGGAACGATTCGGGCCCGAACGAACCATTGCTTCGACACTGGTCAATCCCGACATCGTTGCCTTCGCCGAGAGCTTCGGGTGCCTCGGTCTGCGCGCCAACGACCCACACGAACTCGCCGATGCGTTGCGAACAGCCATGGACCACGACGGGCCAGTGGTGATCGAGGTGCCGGTCGGTGAAGTTCCTTCACCGTGGCCGTTCATCGTCATGCCGCGGGTGCGCTGAGGAGACGAGACCTAGCGGGCTGGCGTATGGACGTCGTCGGCCAAGGAAAGGAAGCTCTCGTCCTCCTGGCCGAAGTGGAGTTCGAGCAACGCATAGAGGCCGTAGAGGAGACGCTGCAGTTCCTGTACGTCTGTCTGTTCGGGCGCGACCGTGCCGACGCGCGCAATGACTATCCCGAGCTGCGCAGTGAGTTTGGCGATCTCGGCGTGGGCTCGACTCATCGTGCCCGTCGGATCGGTCCCGCCGAGCACACCGGCGATGACCGGGTAGAGGAGGCGATCCTCTTCCTCCTCGTGGGGGGCAATTTCGTCCACCAGCAGGCGATACGCGACGTGTACCGAGTCCATCGCCCCACGGTCGCTTCTCACACCGAGACGAGCCGCGGCATCGCGCAACAAGGCAACGTTGGGGCGAAGGGTGCTGTGTTCCAAAGCAAAGCGCTGAGCCATCGCCGTGCCGGAGTCATCGAGGCGCAGTTCATCGCGGCCGGCGCGAAGTGCGCGGAGTGCGTTGACGATCACCGCGACATCGATGACCTCCTGGAGCAGAGCGCCCCACGCAGGCGGGAGCAGACCGACTGCGGCAGCGCCCATCGCCAGCAGCGACAGGATCATCCCTGCCATGACGCTCTGCACAGCGATGGACCGAGCGCGGCGAGCGATCAGATGCGCCTCACCGAGTCGATCGAGACGATCGACCGTCAGCACGACGTCGGCGGTCTCCGACGATGCGGTCGAGCCCCGGGCTCCGATCGCGACGCCCACGGTGGCCGCAGCGAGCGCAGGAGCGTCGTTGATGCCATCGCCGACCATGATGGTCGACCCACGAGCGGTTTCCCGGCGGACGACTTCCACCTTGTCGGCAGGCGTCTGCTGCGCGGCGATGTCGTCGACGCCCAGCATCGCTCCGACCGACGATGCAACCTCTGCACGATCGCCCGTCACCATCACCACCCGACGAATACCGCGGCGGCGCAAGTTGCGAATCGTCCGTGCCGCGTCCGTGCGGATCGGGTCGCTGAGAATCAGTGCGCCGGCCGGCGTTCCGTCGATGCTCACGAAGACACACACCGCCCCCTCGAACTCGGCGAGGGATCGGGCTCGAATCACCCATCCTTCATCGCCGATCACGCCCGCCCAGATGCCATTGCCAACATGCACCCGTCGTCCGGACACCACACCACCAACGCCTTCGCCCGGCTGTTCTGACGCATCGCTCGGCATCACGAGTTCGAGGCCTCGCCGATGAGCGCCGCGCACGATCGCCGAAGCGAGCACGTGTGGCGAAACCTGATCGAGCGAGGCAGCGAAGCCGAGCACCTCCGACGCATTGAAGCCCTGGGCCGGCACGATCTCGATGATCGTCGGACGCCCTTCCGTGAGGGTGCCGGTCTTGTCGAACAACAAGACGTCCGCCCCGGCAAGTGCCTCGAGCGCAGCACCGCCTTTGACCACGACACCACGCTTGGCACAGCGAGACAGCCCGGCGACGATTGCCACCGGTGCGGCGAGAATCAACGGACAGGGTGTCGCGACCACGAGTACGGCGACTGCCCGCACCGCATCGCCCGAGATCAGCCAGGCAAGACCGGCCGTAGTGAACGACACGAAGAGAAATCCCAACGCGAAGCGATCTGCGAGACGAACGAACGGCGACGTCGACGCCGAGGCCTGCTCGACCAGCCGCACGATGCCCGCATATGTGGAGTCGGCGACATTGGTGATCGCAACGAGGTCGAACGGCCCGCCGGCGTTCACCGCTCCGCTTCTCACAATCTCATCGGCGTCTCGCTGAACGGGCAGTGATTCGCCGGTCAGGGCGCTCTCGTCGACCACGGCCGTCGCTCCTCGAACCGTCCCATCGACAGGCACTACCTCCCCCGGCTGCACCAACAGGACGTCGCCAACTGCGACCTCATCGAGCGGGCAATTGACCAACCGCTGCTGCATGAACCGATGGGCGACCCGCGGGCCGTGTTCGAGCAGCGCTCGAAGCTCGCGCTCGGCACGTCCGGCAGCCCAAGCTTCGAGGGCTCGGCCGGTGACGAGCATCACGGTGATGAGTGCGCCGGCGAGATGTTCGCCGACCAGGAGTGTTCCGATCAGCGCAGCCAGGGCGATCAGATCGACTCCGAGGCGACGATGCAGCAGGGCTTTGACCACCCAGATCGATGCGAGCGACGTCCCGATCAACGTCGCGATGACCAGGCAACCAGAGACAAAAGAGTCCACACTCACGGGTCAACTCTGCCGTGTCAAATAGGCCACTACCAGGGCCGAACGGCCATTCCGGCAGCGGTTCAGGCCTTCTTCTTGACTTCTTTCGGTAGCTTCAAGACGCCTTTGGCGAGGGCCTCGTCGAGGTACTTTTCGGCATCTTCAGCGCTGACTCTCAGGGCAGGGGCGATCTCACTGATCAGGTTGATCCGGGCCCGGTCGTACATCGTGCGCTCGGCCGCCGACAGCGACGCATCGCGGTTGCGTGCAGCGAGGTTTCTGACGACCTCGGCCACCTGGTAGACGTCGCCGCTCTTCAGCTTCTCCTGGTGGTTCTTGAACCGCCGGCTCCAGTTGCTCGGCACCCTGGGGTCGGGCTTGGAGAGCACCGATACCAGGTCTTCCAACTCGTCGGCGTTGACGGGTGGGCGCACCCCCACCTCATCGGTCTTCAGTGTTGGCACCGACAACGTCATCTCGTTGATGACCGTGCGCAAGATCAAGTACTCCTGCGTGGCGCCGAACGCCTCCATCTTCTTGGTTCCCTGCACGATGCACGCGCCATGCTGGGGGTAAATGACGGTGTCGCCCTTTTTGAACTTCACACACGACCTCATGCGGCTCGAACTGCGGACTTGTTTAGGGTAGGGCCAGATCGCCCGAATCCCTACTCGCTGACCACCTCGTAAAACTGAAGTCGAGGTGGAACCTGCGGCGACAGTTCGAGGTCGATGGGCCGCACCGTGCCATCGGCGTGGCGCATGGTCGCTCGCCCTCGCATCGGTGTCTCGGCAGTGACCTCTTCGACGCCGAGGATTCCGTGTGACGACATCAGTTCTCCGGCTTGCCGGGCCCGCCTCGCAAACGACCCGTCGAGCGCGACGTTGTCGGCGAACAACGCGTCCGCGGCACGATCAGTCCAGTCCGACAGCAGAATCGCCAGTCGATGAGCGGCCTCGAGCAATGCCGCGCTGGGCTGGATCGATGCGCAGGAGACGAGTTCATGGTCATCGAGGATCTCCAGCATCCGACGAGCCATGGTCGACATCGGCACATACGTCGCGTTCCCGAGCGCGATCACACCGATACCCCGACCCGGCAGCCAGCGCATGTTCGATCCATATCCCGGCAGGCCGCCTGAGTGGTACACAAAGTGCTCGAAACGGGTGTCGTGCCGAACAAAGAGACCGAATCCGTAACCGCCACCGTCGATCCGCTCGGGCACCATGCCGTCGCCAACGCCAACAGCGGGCGAGTGCACGGTCGGCCAGGACTGGTGCACCTGTTGCATCTCTCGCCGCGAAGCTCTGCACAGTGGTCCGGGATCGACGTCGTCGCGAGGCGGATATGCGTCGCTGAACCAGGCGACCCACCGAGCGAGATCGGAGACGCACGACCAGAGCCCTCCCATCGGGGCGATGGCTCCGTCCCCCAGCGGTTCGAGGTCCGGCAGCCGTTCGCCGTCGACGACGT
Organism: Ilumatobacteraceae bacterium; assembly: GCA_031408175.1. GTDB lineage: Bacteria > Actinomycetota > Acidimicrobiia > Acidimicrobiales > Ilumatobacteraceae > JAENVT01. Next base: position 5,568 of record JANOJI010000122.1, on the reverse strand, counting down.
CGAACGGGCGAGCCCAGTCGTCGTGATCCGGCTGTATCCAGGTGGTGCGGCCCATTGCGAGCGGCCGAAGCAAGTTGTCGGTGATGAACTCTTGGGCCCGCTGGCCGGTGACACGCAAGACGAGCCGGCCCAACATCGCGAACCCGAGGTTGGAGTACTCGCCGCGGGTGTTGGGCGCCCAGGCGAACGTCGCCCCGTTGCCCAGCATTGCGTCGAGGTCTTCATCGGAGATGTCGACGTGACGGTCTGCCCAGACATCGTCCGTCGCCATACCGCCACCCATCGACAACAGGTGGCGCACCGTGATCGGTGGCGAGTCGGCAGTCGGGCCCACCACCGCTTTGAACTCTGGGGCGATGTCGGCGACGACGTCGTCGAGTCGCAGCAGTCCGCGATCACGAAGCATGAGAATGGCCGACGCGGTGAAACTCTTCGTCATCGAGGCAATGCGAAACACCGTGTGCTCCGTCGGCACAGGATCCGGCTCGGACGCGTGACCTCCAGTCAACACGAGTGCTCCGTCGGCAACGACGCCCCACGCGATCGAGCACTGATGCTGCTGCGATTGCGAGGCGACGAGTCGCGCGAGGTCGGTCCGAGCGACGGCGAACGATTCAGAGTTCATTTCTCAATCCTTAGCCGATCGCCGCAGCGATCGTCGTTTGTGGCCCGCTCTCGCCTCGGTCGGTCCGGTCAATCGGTCCCGCGGGCAGTGTTACACGCCACGCCCCACCCGCCGTGCGCAGCCTGCTCCAACGATTTGGGCGAGCCTGAACTCCTTGATCAGACCGGGCGGATCGGTGGGCTGAGCTACATTCGATCTCCACCCGCTCCGAAGCGGGACCCAGCCAGCGCCAGGGGCGCACACATGGATAGCGCGTCACCTCCATCTCGTCACGATGCTCCACGACACGCAACGGGCGCGCCTGATGCCAGCGTGCGTCCGATGCCACATGGGCGAGTGGCCTTTCTGTTCACAGATCTCGAAGGGTCGACGAAACAGTGGGAGGCTGAACCCGAGCTCATGCACCTTGCGGTGTCGCGCCACGACGAGTTGGTCGCCGACGCCATCGACCGCTGGGGCGGAGTCGTGTTCTCCACCGCTGGCGACAGCTTCGCCGCAGTGTTCGCTCGTGTCGACGACGCCGTCGCGGCCGCAAGTGAGGTCCAGCAGGCGCTCGCTGGCGAACCATGGCCGAGGCCAATCGACATCAAAGCGCGGATGGCCGTCCACGTCGGCGTTGCCAATCTGCGCGGAGGTGGCTACTTCGGTTCAGTCGTGAATCGGTCGGCGCGAATCATGGCAACCGCGCACGGCGGCCAGCTTCTGGTCTCGGATGAGGCCCACGCCGATTGCCCCGATATCAACGTCATCGACCTCGGTGTTCACTACCTGAAGGACCTGTCTGCGCCAGAGCGCGTCTGGCAGATCGTGATCCCCGGACTCTGCGACGAGTTTCCACCACTGCGTTCGCTCGATCGCATGCGCGCAAATCTGCCCACTCAGCTGAGTGGCTTCGTCGGTCGTTCCGAGGAGATTGCCGACGTGCTCGAACTGCTCGAGTCCACGCGCCTCGTCACCTTGCGCGGTCTCGGCGGCATCGGCAAGACGCGGCTGTCGCTGCAGATCGCAGCCGAGGCGGTCGGGCACTCGGTCGACATCGTTCGATTCGTCGCACTCTCGCCGCTCGCCGACCGCGCCTCGCTGCCGTTCCATGTCCTCAAGACTCTTGGCCTGTCGCAGCCCGCCGGCCAGACGCCTGTCGAAACGATCGCTACGGCGATCGGTTCGTCTTCAACACTGATCGTGTTCGACAACTGCGAACATCTCGATCGTGCAGTACCCGAGCTGACGGCCGAGTTGCTCGCCGCGTGTCCACACCTTCGCGTCCTTGCCACCAGTCGCACCGCACTCGGTGTTGCGGGCGAGCATGTGTTCGCCATCGAGGCGCTGCCCACCGGCACCTACGACTCGCCGGCAGAGCAGATGTTCATCGCCAGGGCACAAGCGGCCAACGCGAGTGTCGACTTCAGCGGCGAGCGAGAAGCGGTGGTGTCGAGGATCTGCCGGCGGCTCGACGGGATACCGTTGGCCATCGAGCTGGCCGCGGCACGCGTGCGATCGATGCCACCTGAAGAGATCGAGAAACATCTCGACGAACGATTCCGTCTGCTGCGCGGCAGCAAGGGATTCGACGAACGTCACCGCGTGCTGTTCGACACACTCGATTGGTCGTACCATCACCTCGAGCCCGAGCTGCAGGACCTGCTGCGCGACCTGTCGGTCTTCGCCGGCCACTTCACCGCAGCGGACGTGCTCGACGTGATCGGGAGTGAGTCCGTCGATCTGCTCACCGTCTCGGATCGGCTCGACGAACTCGTCGACCACTCGATGGTGATCGTCGACGTTTCTGCCGACATCGCCGAATACAGACTGCTCGACACGGTACGAGAGTTCGGCGACGCTGCGCTCGGCGACGAGCGCACGCAGCTGCATGCCGTCCACGCTCAGCATTTCGCCACGTTGTCTCGACGGCTGTTCGACCAGATGTTGAGCCCCGGCGAGGCGGCAGCCGTCCAGCACCGCAACCGCGCCCATGACGACATCCGTGCCGCCTACATGTGGAGCCGCTCGCACGGTCGGGTCGACTTGGTGGCCGACCTCGTTGCCCGCGGCGCGATCGATGTGATGATGCACCGCCGCATCGAAGTGGCGGTCTGGGCAACGGAGGCTGTCGATCATCTCGACCTGTCCTCGCTGACGATCGCCGATCGATGTTGCCTGCTCCAGACAGCGGCGTGCCTCGAAATCAACGAGGGCCGCGTCGACCGTGCTCGCGATCTCATCAACCGAGCAGAGCTGCTCAGTTCCGAGCTGGCGCCGGAGGAGATTCCGGCTGAGCTGGTCGGTGGTTGCTCGATCTGCTTTTTCCTTGGTCAGCTTGCCGACGGCCTGGCCATTGCCGAGCGACTCGGTTCCCGGCTCAGCGCCATTGGACCATCGACCGCGCTGGCCATCACGATCATCAGCCAATCAAACATCCACGGCTATTCGAACCGCCCCGACCGCGCCCGCGAACTCGCCGAGGCCGCGCTCACGATGCTTGCCGACGACGACATACCGACGTGGCACATCCTCGCCGAATGGCAAGTCGCCCGTTACTCCGACCTCGACCCCATCGAGCTGTCCGAGCGCGTCGCTCGATATCGCGACCGATTCCTGCAGGTGCGCAACCCGTTTCTTGCGGCGACTGCATCCCGCCAACTCGTCGGTCTCGAATCCGCACGAGCGACGGCTCAGTCGCAGGCACTGGCGGATGCAGTCGACGGCATGGCCACACTCTCACTGGCGGATCCTCGCGAGGCGCTCGGATGGATGATGCAATCGGCGATCCTCCTGCTTCGGGCCGGTCACCACCACGCGGCACTCGGCATCCTCGGGTGGGAACAACGGAACCGAGCGACTCCGGTTCATCCCGATCAACTTGCCGCGATCGAACGGCTGATGCCAGCGACGCGAGCTGCACTTGGAGACGATGCAATCGCCACGGCCACCGCCACGCTCTCCTCGAGCACGCTGCGCGACGCGATCGACTTCACCAGCGCTGCCCTCACCGAGGCGGCGCAGGCTGCCGTGACCGGGCTGTAGAGATGTGACTAGAAGACAACTGTTGGATCGAACGCATCCCACAGCACCCGGCCGACGTCTTGTCGGAAGTCCATTTCGATCCTGAACGCGATCGTCACTTCCTGGTCGGCGATGCCGAGGTCCCTCGCCAGCGGGTGGCTATCAACATGCTGGATGGTCAGCGCGTAGGCAGTTGGCAACTGCTGGAACGAGGCGGTCTCGACGGTGGCGTGCGAGTCGCACAACTGCTGTATGGCAGCGTCGGTACCGCACTCGATCGACCTGATCTGCTTGAGATAGATCTCGGGCAGGGCCATTTCGATCGCGTCGTCGGTCAAGTCCACGGCAACCCCGAGGCCTGCGGTGAGGTCGATGCTGTGCTGCGCCTTCACGGTGTCGACCACGGCGCGAGCGAAGGCCGCAACGGTCGAGCCGGTCCGCGATTCCCCGGAGTTGTTCGTCGTGGGTGTGAGCCGCAGCAGGTCGAGGTACGACGGCTGGTTGCCCGGGGCGAAGTCGAGGCCATAGGTCTTCAACGACAACGACGCATCGTTGTCGTCGGGAAGGTGGATGACCCCCATCGATTTCGGCCAGCCGTACATCTCCCTGCCAGTCGCCATCGACATCGGGTTGTCGACCCAGATGTACGACGTGAACATCCAGAAGTTCATCGCCTTCTTCTCCGCTCCCTTCCCCGAAACCTGCACCACCGGAACCCAGACCGCGAGCTGCGCTTCGTTGACGCTCCCGTACGAGTTGTACGGGGGCGTCAGCGGTACCACGTTGGCGATGTCGCCGACACTCAACATCACCATCGGCGCGAGGGGACGGAACTCCGCCGCGCCCAACGTCGGCCGAGTGAGCACGAGATCGACGAGGCGTTCGAGCGCTCCCATGTCGGCCATCACCATGAAGGAGTACAGCGTGGTCTTCCTGCAGTCGTACGGACCGGGGAATGTGTCGAGGCCGCCGAACTCGATGTAGGTCGGCGGCTCGGCCACGCCTCGACCGTCGACCAACGGGCCGTGCTCTCCGGGCACGAACGAGGGCGACCCGCACAGGGCTCGCGATGCCATTCGGCCAGAGGCGAACGCTGCCTCGACCGACCCTCCATCGATCCCATTGCGGGTCCAGTCACCAGCCAACACCAGGTTCGCGTATCCGCTGTCGTCCGAACGCAGGCGATACTGCACCGTGCCCGCCCGCGTCGCCACGTAGCGCTCGGTTCCCTGGGTATTGGCTCGCCAGTACTGCGCGTCGAATCTGGCGGCGCCCTGGCCATTGCCCTCGTCGACCATCACCTCCCAGTCGAACCCTGCCGAACTCACCGCCTTCGGCCACAACGGCTTCGCCTCGGTGGAGAAGAACCCGAGTGCCTGTTGCTTCACGGCAGCGAGGTCGGATTCGTGATCGACCGAGTCGGTCAGCGGTCCACAGAAGTAGCCGATGCTGTTGACCTCGCCGGCCGGGAAGCCTTCGCTGGGGATGAGGTGCGACATGTCGCAGTAGGTATCGAGTGGCTCGGCATAGCTGGACGCGATCGAACTCACCGTCGGGGACCAGCCGAGGTCCTCGGTGGTCTTGCCCGACCACACCTGTACCGCTCGCGTGCCGACCGTGGTGAGATTGTCGAGCATCGCCTGCAGCTTCGGATTGCGTTCGCCGGCGATGTCGGCACAAACAGGCTGCAACCCTCCGACAGAGATCCCCAGCACCACCTGATCGAAATCAACGCCGCGGTGCAGAATGGTCGGCGGGCGCTGCAGTGGATTGGCGGTCTGCTCCAGGTCGACGCCCGATGCCCGCAGCTTGTCGCCGTCGACGATGTGGTCCCACGCCGGCTGCGATGGCCAGCAGGGCAAACCCCCGACATCGACCAGGAACGGATAGTCGGGCTCGAGGTCGACCTGGGCGATCACTTCGATCGAGTCGATCAGATC
>JANOJI010000115.1:0-2428 GCA_031408175.1 Ilumatobacteraceae bacterium | reverse complement strand
CGCTGGAGCCGAAGCAATCCGGTCGACTGCGCCGGCGGCGAGACCCGTGAGACGATCCCCGAGGTGATGGAGATGATCGCTGCACACAGCGACGTGCATTCGGTGATCTATCTCGGCATCGGGATCCAGAGCAATCAGGCGAGGCTGATGCGTGAAGGCGGGTTCCATCCCGACCACGGCCTCGATCGAATCGTCTTGTACCACGAGCGCCAGGATCAGCGGTTCGCCGAGGCTGCCGACCAGCTGTCGCGGCGCTACGACAAGCCCATCCTGACGGCCAGCGAACTGGCCGTGGCCGACCCCGCCAATGCGGGACCGGCAGCCGTCCGCGCCAGCGGCCGGTTGTGCTACGCCAGCGGCAACCGTGCGGTCACTGCACTGGCGCACATCTATCGCTATGCCGAATTCCGTCGCCGTCGAGGGTTGCAGTGATGGCCAAGCGGCGGATCAACCCGATCCCCGCGCTGGTCGTGCTCGCCGCTCTTCCAGCGGCGGGTCTCGGAGCGCTGTGGCGCTTTGCTGACGCCCGGCGGCCCGCACCCGTCGTGCAACCCGTCGCGCCCGATCCGGCGACGCTGCCGGAGGCGATGAGCACACCGCTGCTGTCCGTGCGCCGCGCCCCCGGTGTGCTGTCGCGCCAGGTCAACCTCACCTCCCTGCAAGCGGCGCTGCAGCCGCTGCTGGCCTCGATCGACGACAACCGCTGCTTCGCCTTGGCCATCGACGGACAGCGGGTGGCGGCCAGAAACGAAACACTGTCGCTCTCGCCGGCCAGCAACTTGAAGATCCTCACCGCTGCCGTGGCACTTGACGTGTTGGGGCCGGGATTCACGTACTCCACGAAGGTCGTCGGCGTTCTCGCCAACGGCGTGGTGCAAGGCGATCTGTACCTCGTCGGTGGAGGTGATCCCGTACTGGCAAGCGAATGGTGGAATGGCAACAACCCGAATTGGCCGCCGTTCAACGAGACGTCGTTCGAGTCGCTCGCCGACATCATTCAGCAGGCAGGCGTGACTGAGATCACCGGGGGCATCGTCGGTGATGGCTCGCGTTACGACGACGAGTTCTTCGTTCCCGCCTGGGCCGCCGCCGACCACGTCACCCAGGCCGGCCCGATCGACGCCTTGCTGGCCAACGACTCGTGGCAGACCCAGCAGGTTGCGGCGAACGACCCGGCGGTGGGGGCGGCCACGGTATTGCGCAACATGCTCGTCGATCGCGGCATCGAAGTTGGTGACGCGTCCGCCGGAATCGCGCCCGCCGGTGCGGCAACGATCGCCGAAGTTCAGTCGCAGCCACTGCCGGCGATCCTCGCCGAAATGTTGACCACCAGCGACAACAACACGTCCGAGATGGTGTTGAAGGAGATCGGCTTCCAGGCGAAGGCGCAAGGCAGCCGCGCTGCCGGCCTGCAAGTCGTCATGGAGCGTCTGACTGCATGGGGGGTGCCGACGGCCGGTGTCAGCCTGGTCGACGGCTCGGGGCTCGCTGACGCCAATCGGCTGACGTGTGCGGCGATTCTCGGCGTGCTCGAGCACGGCTCAGCAACAGATGCCGTTGGTCAGGGCATGCCAGTAGCGGGCGTTGCGGGCGGAACGCTGTTCAACATCTTCACGGATGGACCACTGGCCGGAAAGCTTCATGGAAAGACTGGTTCGCTCAATCCCAACTGCAATTCCGGTCAACTCGGTGCCAAGTCACTCGGCGGATACGTGCCGCAGGAGGGCGGCGGTGCAATCGAGTTCGTGCTCTTGCAGAACGGCGAGTGCATTGCCAACAACTACCGGGCGCTGTGGGATCTGTTGGGTCAGGCCCTCGGCCCGTATCCGACCGGACCGTCGGCGGAAACTCTGGCGCCGCGATGAGCCACTGATGGCGGTCATGCCCATGTTCCCGCTGGGCACTGTGCTGTTGCCGGGCGTCGTGTTGCCGCTGTTCGTTTTCGAACCGAGGTATCAACAACTGGTCCGTGATTGTCTCGAGTCAGCGGACAACGAGTTCGGCGTGGTGTTGATTGATCGCGGCAGCGAAGTCGGTGGAGGTGACACGCGCTCAGATGTCGGTGTGATTGCCCGGATGGTGCAGGTCGCGGCGATCGATGCCGGGCGCTTCACGATCGTCACGGTGGGAACCCGGCGTTTTCGTGTCCGGGAGTGGCTTCCAGACGACCCGTATCCACGTGCTGAGGTCGACGAATGGCCCGACGGCGATGGATCTGGGGATAGAACGGTGCCGGCCGAGCGAATCATGGCGACCGCAGCACGGGCTCGGCGATGCGCAGGGCTCGCTGTCGAGATGGGTGACCAGTCGAGCGTTCCCGTGGGTGAGCTCACCGGCGACCCGGCGCTCGACAGTTTTCTGGTTGCGGCGATCAGCCCATTGGGGCCAGCTGATCAGTACGCCGTGCTGTGTGCACCGGACGCACTCG
>JANOJI010000113.1:0-1714 GCA_031408175.1 Ilumatobacteraceae bacterium | reverse complement strand
GACCCGATCAGCGCCGGCGATTCATCACTGTCGGCTTGCGTGCAATCGATCATGGCCGCCGAGGTCGGGCACACCGACTTGGCGATGCACTACTTCCGTGAGTCGTTGTACCTCGACATCGCCGACACGCACGGCAACACGGTCGACGGCGCCCACATCGCCAACGTCGGCGGGGTATGGGCATGCCTGGTGCACGGGTTCGCCGGTGTCCGCGACTCGGGAACTCACGTCCGGATCGCGCCGCGCCTCCCGGCCGGCTGGCGGGGGATGCGCTTCGGCCTGCACCGCCGCGGCGGCGACATCGTGATCTCGGTCGATCCCACCGGCGCCACGGTCACCGTAGAGTCAGGCGAGCCGGTGCCCATACTCGCCGACGGGGTGATCACCGAGGTCGCCGCAGGCGGCTCGCTACGCGTCGCCGGCAAGGCGCTCTGAATTCGGCAGCAAGGTGACAGATGTGCAATCGGATCGGGTCCGGCGAACTTTGTCGCTGTCAACGTGCTGGGTGCGGTGGGAGCAACAAAGTTCGGCGCAGAACTGGCTGATCAGGCGGCAGCAGATCAGCGATGACCACGGATCAGCGATGGGATCTTCTGATCGCCGACCAGGTTGCGGAAGGCCTTGACGCTGTAGCCCGTCAACGTCGATGTGCAGCGCGCACGCACGGTCGCGCTGCGGTCAAGACCGAACAGAGGGCCCATCTCTCCCACGCAGTCGCCGGACCGAACGACGTTGAGCAACACCTCGCCGTCAGGTGATTCGCGCAGCACTTCGACCTCGCCGGATTCGACCACGTAGATCAGGTCGCTCGGATCGCCCTGCTCGAACAGGTTGGCTCCGGCCTCGAGCTGGATCGTGCGCGGCACGTCGTCGGGGGGAGGCAGGAAGTTCGGGCGTAGCTCGATGATTTGATCCGCGAGCGCCAGCAGACGCTCGTCATGCGTGGCGACCACCACGGCGCGACCGCCGTCGGTGAGACTTCGGATCAGGCGCAGAACGCCCTCGACCTGTATGTAGTCGAGGTGTGCGGTGGGCTCGTCGGCAAGCACGAGCAGCGGATCGAGTGCAAGGGCGCGGGCGATCGCAACGCGTTGCTGTTGGCCTCCACTGAGCTTGCTCGGGCGATGGGTCAAACGATCGGCCAGCCCGACTTGCTCGAGCAACTCGATTGCCCGCACGCGGGCGGCGCCGGCCGCCACACCTGCTGAGCGCATCGGCACCGACACGTTCTCGATGGCGTTCAGGCTCGGCACCAGGTTGAAGGCCTGGAACACGACGCCGACGCCGCGTTGGCGGTAGCGAGTCAGCTCCTTCCCAGTGAGGGCGGTCACCTCCGTATCGCCCGAGAAGATCGTCCCCGATGTCGGCGTCAAGATGCCGCCGAGACATGAGAGGAGCGTTGTCTTGCCGCACCCGGACGGACCGAGCAACAGCGCCAAGCAACCAGCCGGAACGGTCGTGTTGAACTTGTCGAGCGGCCGAACCGTGTAGTCGCCCTTTGTGAATTCGACGGTCAGATCTCGGATGACGAGGTCGGCACCTGCTGCGGCCATCTCACCCTCCGAACGCGGTGGCTGGATCGATGCGTGCCGTGCGCCGGAGCGCGATCGAGCAGGCAAGGAGACCGACGACGACCGTGACGACGGGCAGGAGCAGATAGGCACTGGTGGGAATCGCAGCGTCCAACGGGAACAATGGTGCCAGCAGCGAGGCC
>JANOJI010000093.1:0-9000 GCA_031408175.1 Ilumatobacteraceae bacterium | reverse complement strand
CAAAGGAGAGACCATGGGATTGCTGGACAAAGCCAAGGAGAAGGCGGGCCACCTGGCCGGGCAGGCCAAGGACAAGATCGAGGACGTCAAGGAGAAGCGCAAGGCCGACGATCTGCTCGATGACCTCGGTCGGATCGTGTATCGGCAGCGCACCGAGCGCGGCGAGCCTGGCGACGAGACCGAGATCGTCCGCCTGGTCGGTGAGCTGCGCACGCTCGAGTCGGATGGAACCGAGATCATCGCCTCAGTGTCAGCGCCTGTCGCGGACCAGCAGCCCCCGCCCCCACCGCTCGCGTAGCCGCAGCTAGGGCACCAATTGGTTGGCGGCGTCGCGGGCCTTGACGCCGCGGGCGATTCGCCAGCCGATGAACGCCAGGCCGGCCGCGAGAGCTAGGAACACCAGGTAGGTATGGCCGTCGGCGCGAGCCTTGCTGCCGCAGTTGGGCCGCTCGACGGTGCCGATGCAGTCGGTGACGTTGTTGTTCTGGGGGATGAGGTCGTTGGTGGCCACCGGCTCAGACGTCGTGGGCTGCTCGGTGGCTGGCGGCGTGGTGGCGACAGCAGGCACCGCGGGCGCGGTTGTCGTCAGCGCGATTGCCAGCACACAGATCCGCCACAACGATGTCACAGGGCAATCGTCGCACCTCGAGCCACGTCCTCACACATCACCGACGAATATGCGAGGCCCCAGCCGCTCCACCACGTACCATCGAACGCAATGGTGCAGCGCAGCGAAACGGTGTTGGTGGTCGACTTCGGAGCGCAGTACGCGCAACTGATCGCGCGACGGGTCCGCGAACTCAATGTGTTCAGCGAGATCGTGCCGCATCGCATCACCGCCGCCGAGGTCGCCGCCGATCCGCCGGCCGCGTTGATCCTGTCCGGCGGTCCGAAGAGTGTGCACGTCGAGGGGGCTCCGTCGCTCGACCCGGCGATCTACGACCTGGGGATCCCCATATTCGGCATCTGCTATGGCACGCAACTGATCGCTCAGCAACTCGGCGGCGAGGTCGGTCGGGGCATGCGTGGCGAGTACGGGCGCGCCAAGTTGGAAGTGGTCGACGGCCCAACGGCGCTGTTGCACGACCTGCCGTCGACGCACGACGTGTGGATGAGCCACTTCGATGCCGTGACCAGAGTGCCGGAGGGATTCATCGCCACGGCCTCGACCGCCGACGCGCCGGTCGCGGCGTTGGAGAGTGCCTCCCGGAAGATCTGGGGGGTGCAGTTCCACCCCGAGGTCGTCCATTCACCCCACGGCATGATCGTGCTGCAGCGCTTCCTGCACGACCTCGCCGGGTGCGCCCCCACATGGACCATGGACTCGATCATCGACACCCAGGTCGCTGCGATCCGCACCCAGGTCGGAGCGTCCCGGGCGATCTGCGGATTGAGCGGCGGAGTCGACTCGGCTGTGGCCGCAGCGCTGGTGCACAAGGCCATCGGCCATCAGCTCACCTGCGTGTATGTCGACACCGGGCTGATGCGCCGCGGTGAGAGCGACCAGATCGTCGAGACCTTCCGACGCAATCAGGGGATCGAATTGATTCACGTCGACGCCGGCGCCCGCTTCTTCGATCGGCTGGCTGGGGTGACCGAGCCGGAGGCCAAGCGAAAGGCGATCGGCGAAGCGTTCGTGCGGGTCTTCGAGGAGAACACCGGCGGGCTCACCGACGCCGAGTACCTGGTACAGGGCACGTTGTATCCCGACGTGGTCGAGAGTGGCGGCAGCGACGGCACGGCGGCGGTGATCAAGAGCCATCACAACGTCGGTGGATTGCCCGACGACATGACGTTGAAGTTGGTCGAACCACTGCGCACGCTGTTCAAAGACGAGGTCCGCCGACTGGGTCACGAACTCGGCCTGCCCGACGAGATCGTCTGGCGGCAGCCGTTTCCCGGCCCCGGACTCGGCGTACGGATCATCGGCGAGGTCACGCCCGACCGCGTCGCGATCTTGCAACATGCCGACGCGATCGTGCGCGAGGAGATCCACCGTGCCGGCCTCGAGCGCGAGTTGTGGCAAGCGTTCGCGGTGCTCGCCGACATCCGCTCCGTCGGGGTGATGGGCGACGAGCGGACCTATGGCCACCCGATCATCATCAGGGCTGTGACCAGCGACGACGCAATGACGGCCGATTGGGCACGCCTGCCCTACGACCTGCTGGAGACGATGTCGAGCCGCATCATCAACGAGGTCAGCGGGGTCAACCGCGTGGCCTACGACATCACCTCGAAGCCGCCTGGAACCATTGAATGGGAGTAGGGAAACGATTGGGGGCGATCGGACCCAAGGGCGCTTCGACATCCGTTCGTAATATTGGTAGGCTGACGCCCTCATGCGGTCTAGGGGCATCCTTCTTCATCGATCTGTCGCGGCCGCCATTGCGGTCTGCAGCCTGTTGGCATCGGCGACGGTCGCCAGCGCCGCAACCGTCGGCAGCCAGAAGCAGAAGATCGACCAGCTGGCCGACCAACTCGACAACCTCGAGAATCGTCTCGGTCAAATCGACGAGGACTACGGGGCGGCCCAGGATCGCAAGGCCGAGCTCGATCAGGAGATCGCCGACTCACAGGCCCGTGTCTCCCAGCAAGAGGCTCGCCTCGGCGAGCTCGCCGGTGTGCTCGGCGATATCGCCGTCGACAAGTACGTCAGCGGCAGTACCCTCGAACTGAGCCCGCTGTTCTCCAACGCCGCGGCATACAGCGAGGCAGAGCAGAAAGATGCGCTCACTCGGTTGGCGCTCGACAGTGGCTCGGGAAGCACCGACGAGATGCTGGCCCTGGCTGAGGATCTTGCGAAGGAGCAGGCCTCGCTCAGCAACAAGCAGCAGCAGGTTGCGGAACTCGTCGCATCGCTCGATTCCAAGCTCGCCGAAGCCCAAACATTGCAGGGCGAGTTCGAGCAGAAGCTGGCGTCGGCCCAGGCCGAGCTCGGCGATCTGATCGAGCAGGAGCGCGAACGTCGCGCCGAGCAAGCGGCAGCTGACGAAATCGCCAGGCAGAAGCAGGCTGCGGCGTCGGCGGCAAGTTCGAAGGCCGCTTCAGCAACCGCGCCTCGTGGCGGCGGCACCGGAGGTGGCTCGTCGGGCTCCACAGCACCAGCGGCCGATGCAGGCGGCGGCGATGCGGGCGTTGGTAACGGTGGTGGCAGCTCAGCGCCGCCGGTTTCAGGGATGGCCGGGACTGCCGTCAACGCTGCAATGGGGCAGCTCGGTGTGCCGTATCGGTTCGCCGCCGAATCCCCGGGCGTTGCCTTTGACTGTTCGGGCCTCACCAAGTACGCGTGGGGTCAGGCCGGCGTGTCCTTGCCGCATCAATCGGCTGCGCAGTTTGGATCTCTCCCGCACGTCTCGCAGAGCGAGATTCAGCCGGGCGACCTCATCTTTTACAAGTCACCGATTGGCCACGTCGCTATGTACATCGGTGGTGGCTCGTTGATCCACGCTCCGCGTAGCGGCGACGTCGTCAAGATTGCTGCAGTCAACTGGGCCAAGGTCGTCGGAGTCGGTCGACCGGGATAGCCGCCGTTACGGTGTCGGCCTGTGCAGGGCATCGACACCGATCGAGTCAGTTCATGGCTCGATGCCAACATTGCCGGGGTCAGGGCGCCGTTCGAGTTTGTGCTGATTGCAGGTGGTCGCTCCAACCTGACGTACGCGGTCACGGACAGCAACGGTCACCGATACGTGCTGCGTCGTCCTCCGCTCGCCCAGGTGCTGGCGACCGCGCACGACATGGGACGCGAGCATCGCATCATTTCTGCGGTGGGCCGCACGACGGTGCCGGTGCCCGTGGCGCTCGGACTGTGCACGGACAGCGAGGTCAACGGCGCTCCGTTCTACGTGATGAGTTACGTCGACGGTGTCGTGCTCGACAGCCCGGAGCGTGCAGCCGAACTGCCGATTGCTTTGCGACCAGCCGTCAGCGAACACCTCGTCGATGTGCTGGCGGACCTGCATGCTGTCGACGTCGACGAGGTCGGTTTGGGTGATCTGGCCAAGCGCGGCGGGTATGTCGAACGACAGGTCAAGCGGTGGTCGCTGCAGTGGCAGCAATCCAAGACCCGTGAACTCGCCGCCATCGACGAGGTCGCTCGCCGATTGCGCAACCATCTCCCGGACCAGCATGGGGTATCGATCACCCATGGTGACTTCCGTTTCGGAAACTGCCTGATCGACGTGGATCGCGGCACCATCACTGCTGTGCTCGATTGGGAACTGTGCACGCTCGGTGACCCGTTGGCGGATCTCGGCTACCTCGGCGTCTACTGGTACGACGGCGACCCAGCGGCATTGCGCGCCAACGACCCGACTCCGGCTGGTGGATTCATGGCGTATGCCGATCTCGTCGAGCGCTACGCGCGACGTACGGGACGCGACGTCAGCGGGATCGCCTACTACATCGCCTTCGGATGCTGGCGACTTGCGGTCATCAGCGAGGGGGTGTATTCACGCTATGTGAACGGTGCGATGGGTGATGGGGGCGAGGTCGACATCGCTACCTTCAAGACGGCCACAGAGTCGCTGGCCGAGCGGGCATGGGAAGCGATCAGACAATGGGCATGACCAATGCGCTCGACGGATGGGGCCGCAGCGAGTTCACCGCCGACGGACGGACTCGCACCGTGTTCCGCCGAGGCTCGGGTCCCGGGGTGATCGTCATCCACGAGATCCCCGGCATCACCCCGAAGGTCGCTGCATTCGCCAACGATCTCGTGTCGAGCGGTTTCACAGTCGTCATGCCGTCACTCGTCGGCACGCCTGGGCGGGCTGTGTCCGGGCCGTACGGAGCTGCATCGATGTTGAAGGTGTGCGTCGCTCGCGAATTCACGCACTGGGCGTTGCAACGAACATCGCCGATCGTCACCTGGCTGCGGGCCCTGGCTGCCGATCTGCATGCCTCTGCCGGCGGTCCAGGCGTTGGTGCCGTGGGCATGTGCTTCAGTGGAGGGTTCGCGTTGGGGATGATGGTTGACGCGGTGATGGTGGCGCCCGTGCTCAGCCAACCGTCGTTGCCGTTCGCCCTCGGCAAGCCGGCCAGGCTCGCTGATCTGAACCTCTCACCTGCCGATGCTGAGCGCGTGGCCGAGCGCGCCGCCCTCGGGTGCGAGGTGTTGGGTTTGCGATTCGATCAGGACAAGCTGGTCGGCTCCCGCTTCGAGTCGCTGCGGGCGTTGCTCGGTGATGCGTTCATCGAAGTCGAACTCCCCAGTACGTCCAAGCGCGACCACTCGGTGCTCACTGAGCAACGCGACGAGGCGTCGGTGCAGCGCGTCATCGAGTTCCTGCAGTCCAAACTGCAGCGCTAATCGCGCTCGCTTGCGTGGCGCTTGATGACTCACGCCCCCATGTCGGGCCGCAGTCATCAAACGCTGCGTGCCCGGCGCTCATGTGAGGTCGAGGGCGTCGAGCGCATACTGCCTGGCGGCGGCGTAGTCAGCCTTGCCGTTGGGAGCACGCGGCACCTCGGCAACGAACACGACCCGCTTCGGGGCCTTGTACCGCGCCAACTGCGTCTTGACGTGGGCGATCACGTCGGCCTCGTCCAGGGTCGTGCCGTCCGTTGCCGCAATCGCTGTGACGGCTTGACCGAATCGTTCGTCAGCGACGCCGACAACCAGGCAGTCGAGAACACCGGGTACACGCTTGACCGCTTCTTCGACCTCCTCCGGGAAGATCTTCTCGCCGCCCGAATTGATCACTTGGCTGCCGCGCCCCAGCAGGATCAAGGTGCCGTCGGCGGCGACCCTGGCGAGATCGCCGGGAATCGCATATCGCACTCCGTCGATCGTGCGAAAGGTGCTCGCCGTCTTGCCGGGATCCTTGAAGTAGCCGATCGGCACGAATCCGCCCGCAGCTACGAAGCCGATCTCGTCCGAACCCGGTGTGACTTCGCGGTCGTCGTCCGTGAAGACCTTGGTCGTCGGGTTCTGGGTGAACTTGGCCGTCTCGGTCGACCCGCCTCGGGTACTCATCTGGTTGCCCATCGAGCCCTCGGTGGAACCAATTGCGTCGAACAGCACGACGTGCGGTATCCGCTCCAGGAGTTGGTCTTTGACTTCGGTCGTCCACATCACACCTGACGACAGGATCACACCGATACTCGACAGGTCGTACGGCCGTCCGTTCGTTGCGGCTTCGTCGATCGCGGCGACGAGTGGCTTGGCGAAGGCATCGCCGACGATCACCAGTGACGTTGCCCGGCGCGCTTGCACCGTTCGCAGCACCTCGTGAGGATCAAGCGTGCGACTGGTCAAGGTGACGACCTCGCCACCGGTGAGGTGCGAGGCGAACGCGCCCAGCCACAGCCCAGTGCCATGCATCAAGGGTGCACACGGTATAGCGATCATCCGATTGCCGGCCTCTGTGATCTCCTGAACGAGCGGAGCGACCTCGTCGGCGCTGCGCGGCACACGTTGGCCAAGGAACGGAAATCCGGAGCGAAGGAACAGGCCGACGTGCGACGCCATGTCATACATCACACCTTTCGGCATGCCGGTGGTGCCGCCGGTATACAGCATGTAGATGTCGTCCTCGCTGCGGACGATCCGTTCCATCGGCTCGTTCGTCGCCAGCACCTCGTCGTAGCGAAGGGCCCCGTCCACCTGACCGGTACCACCGTCGTCGACCTCGATCAGCAGCTTGAGATTGGGAAGGCGTTCGGCGACCTGGACGACCCGATCACCGAGCGACGAGTGGAACACCAACGCCTCGGCCTCGGCGTTGTCGAGCAGATACCACAACTCGTCGTCGAGATAGCGGTAGTTGACGTTGACCGGAACGCCGCGGATCTTGAACGCTCCGTAGTGCGCCTCGAGGTACTCGTTGCCGTTGTACATGTACAGCCCGACCTTGCTGTCGTGGCCAAGCCCGGCGGCACCGAGGGCGGAGGCGATGCGAGCAGCACGGTCGTCGTACTGCACCCACGTCCGGACGGTGCCTCCGTGTACGACGGCGGTCGCATCGGGGATCGTGTCGGCGATCGACTCCCAGATCGTGGCGTAGTGCAACTCCATGCCGTCGAGCGTAGGTGATCAGTTCGACGCGCAGAGAGTGTCGAACGATGAGGTCGGCGAGCCGCCGCGGATCGGCGTGCACCCATCGGGAAAGTCCTGCGACCATGTCGGATTGGAGCTCGAGACGGTCGTGAGGAACTCGTCGAGCCGGGGGAGTGCGGCGTCGACCACATCGTGCAGTACGACCACCGACCAGGGTTGTCGGCCGATCTCGGTGAGCGCTTGATCGACCCAACCGACCTGGTCGTCCCAGTCATGTGGCAATACGTTCCACAGCACGCAGGTGTACCCGAGCGAGCACAGGGTCGTGGCGCCGAATGCGCTCATCAGCCGGTCGTCGATCACTCCGCCGGCGCCGTACGGCCGAAACAGGAGGCCGTCGCTACCCGCTTCGACGACGGCGACCTGTGTGCGCACCAGTTCGTCGCTGACCACCGTGTCGTCGGCGACGCCGAACCGGATGGCGTGGCTCCAAGTATGTCCACCCAACTGATGACCCTCGGCAACGATTCGCCGTCCGAGCGCTCGACCCTCGGTGGTCACGAGCTTGCGACCGATCGCGAAGAACGTTGCGGGCACCCCGTGCGCGTCGAGCACGTCGAGAACCGGCTCGGTGATGCCCGGCGTTGGGCCGTTGTCGAACGTGAGCGTGATGGTCGGTGTCGTCATTCGGGATGCTGAACCAGCCCACCGGGGTGGCGGGCAAAGCGCACGGGGTCAGCACCGTGCACCGGACCGTCGACATCCCACGGCCAACCACCGAAGCCGGTTCGTCGGTAGTCGGCGAAAGCCTGCTCGATCTCGGCTTGGTTGTTCATCACGAACGGACCGTATTGGGCGACAGGCTCGCCAATCGGCCGGCCTTGCAACACGAGGCATTCGACGGCGGTGTCGCCGGCGCGCACTTCGACGTCGGTATCGCTGCGAACTACGGCACCAGTCGATGCGGCCAGTTGATGATCGCCGATCGACAGGGTGTCGCCCTCGAAGAAGTACAGCGTCCGAAGCACATCGGGGTGGACAGTCGGCGGCATCGTCCACGACGCGCCGGCATCGAGGCGTAGAACCCAGATCGCCACCTCGGCATCATCGCGCGAGGCCCAAGAGTTCGGCGGAGGCGACGCCGGTTTGGCATCGCCAATGCTGCCGGCGACGACCGTGACGCGGCCACCTTCGAGCTCCACGACCGGGATCTCGGGTGCCCAGAACATCGTGAAGTAGGGCTCGACCATCTTGTCGGACGCAGGCAGGTTGAGCCAGATCTGGAACAGCTCGGTGGGGTTTGGCTCGGCGGAGTCGACCAGCGGGAACATCTCGCTGTGCACGATGCCGGCGCCGGCAGTGAGCCATTGCGTGTCGCCGCGACCAAACCGCGCCGCGGCACCAAGCGAGTCGGAGTGGTCGATCAGTCCCTTGCGGACCAGGGTCACGGTTTCGAAGCCACGGTGGGGATGCTGTGGGAAGCCCGGGACTTCCGAGCCGTGGTACATCCTCCACCCATCGCGCGGCTCGAAGTCGTTGCCGATCTCGCGGCCCTCGAGCGACGCCGGATCGGGACCGAACTGCCCGTTGCCGGCGGGGTAGAGGTCGAGGTGGTGGACGCAGAACAGGAACGGGTCGACCGTCGCCCACTGGAACCCCAACGGAATCTCCTGCAGAACGGGATCATTCATGCGTCAGAGTTTACGGCCTACACCAATGCCGCGATCACGTCGCCCAGCTGTCGAAGCGAGCGCACCTCGAACGTTCCGCGGCAGTGAGCACGGTAGTCATCCATCGCCGAATCGGTCGCGCCCCACTCCTCCTCGGCCTCGGGATTCAACCAGAACACCCGGCGAGCTTGATCGGCGATGGCTCGCAGCGCCTCCGCACCATCGGGGCGATAGTTGGTGCGAGCGTCGCCACAAATGATCACTGTCGATCGTGATGAAACCGCGTCGGCGAGATGGTGCTCGACGAACCGCGTGAAGGCTCGGCCGTAG
>JANOJI010000008.1:0-8027 GCA_031408175.1 Ilumatobacteraceae bacterium | reverse complement strand
TGTGTACGGGTCGCTCATGACAACGCTTCGAGGCACTCCGCGGCGCGGGCGGCAGCGCCGTCGATCTGGACAACGAACGGTTCGAGCTCGGCAGGATCTCGTGAGCCGAGAGCCCCGCCGAGGTACCGGTAGTACACGCCCTGAAGGATGCACGCCAGCTTCCAGTAGGCAAACGAGACGTAGAACGGCAACTGCGTCAGGTCGCGCCCGCTGGTGGCGGCGTAGCGGGCAATGAGGTCGTCGCGGTCGAGGAACCCGTCGGCGGTGGTCGCCGTGCCCGCCCAGGCGGATGCCTCGTCGCCGGGACCGGTCCAATACACCTGCAGCAGGCCGACGTCGGCCAGTGGGTCGCCGAGTGTGCAGATCTCCCAGTCGAGCACCGCGCGCACGTTGCCGTCGTCGCCGACGATGCAGTTGTCGAGACGATAGTCGCCGTGCACCAACGTGGCCGGGCCCTGCTCGGGAATGCGTTGCGCCAGGGCGTCGTGGGCGTGATCGATGGCTGGTACCTCACGGGTCTTCTGATCGTTCCACTGCCCGTACCAACGCTTGAGTTGACGGGCGATGTAGCCCTCGTGCTTGCCGAGATCGATCAGACCGCATGCGTCGAGATCGACCGCGTGGATAGCAGCCAAGGTGTCGACGATCGACTCGCTTGCTTGCCGGCGCGCATTGGGCGTCAACATCAGATCAGCTGCCGCTCGATCCCGCACGACGTGCCCCTCGACGAAGCCCATCACGTAGAACGGCGCGTCGTTGACCGCCGTGTCGTTGCACAACCCGAGTGCTGGGGCAACGGGCACGGCGGATGGCTGCAAATCGTGGATGATCCGGTGCTCGCGTCCCATGTCGTGAGCACTCGCCAGCCGATGCCCCAACGGTGGCCGTCGCAGTACATAACCGCTGCCGTCGGTGCCGACGACGCGGTACGTGAGATTGGAATGACCGCCGGCGATGATCTCGAACGTGAACGGGCCGCGAGCCCCGGCAATGTTGGCCTCCAGCCACTCGGTGACCGGTTCAGCGTGGATGCCTGGCACGTCGTTCATGCTGCCCGTACCGTATCCCGGTATCGTGCGCACATGGCCATCGATGTCACCGACGCAACGTTCCAGACCGAGGTCGTCGACCGTTCCAAGACTGCTGCTGTCGTCGTCGATCTGTGGGCACCATGGTGTGGCCCATGCAAAACGATCGGGCCGATCCTCGAGAAGGTGACCGATGCGACCAACGGCGACGTCATCCTCGTCAAGGTCAATATCGATGAAAACCCGGGCGTATCGCAAGCCTTCCAGGTCCAATCGATTCCAGCGGTCTATGCGCTGAAGAACGGTGAGGTCGTCGATGGTTTCGTCGGCGCGCACCCCGAACACGTCATCCAAGAGTTCGTCGCCAACCTGCTGCCCTCGGAGGCCGAACGCACCGTCGCATCACTGCTCGCCGAGGGGAGCGAGGGCGCCTATCGGGCCGCGTTGGAACTGGAGCCGGCCAACGAAGACGCCATCGTCGGGCTCGCCGAGTTGCTCGTGGCCCGCGGCGAGGCCGAACAGGCCCTGTCATTCCTCGCTCGGATCCCCGAAACCGACCGCACACGCCGGGTTGCCGCCGCTGCTCGTGTCAGCACGCAACCCACGTTGATCACCGATGACTACGACACCCGCCTGTCGGATCTGCTCGACCAGGTGAAGGCCGACGACGAGGCGCGGCAGCAGTTCGTCGACATCTTGGAACTGATGGGTCCCGACGATCCGCGCACCGCCGCGTATCGCAAGCAGCTCACCGCACGCCTGTACTAACGGGCGCGCTAGGGTCCGACCATGCCGATCGAGCATCGCATCGAACGTCGCGATGGATACCGCCTGTGGGAGGGCGGCCCGGTGCCCAGGGGGGCCGACGGCATCACCGTCGGCTCGCTGGTGATCGTGCGGCGCGGCAAGGCGTCGCCGTACCTGTTGCGGCACGAGTTGGTTCATGTGCGGCAATGGAAGCGTTTCGGTGCCGTCGGCTTCGCGGTTCGCTATCTCGGCCCGTACGCCTTGTGGAGGCTTCGCGGCAAGGATCATCGCAGCGCCTATCTGCGCATTCCGCTCGAGATCGAGGCCGATTGGGTCGCTCGCCGCTCGCTGACCACAGCCGTGCGAGACGAACTCCACGCGCCCGTCGCCTCGTAGCGAAACAGGAGGGTCGTCGATAGTGTCCGGCCCTGACTTCCCCCAGTAGCCGCTGGCGCGCCGTGCGCCCACGTGCAGTGCCACGCCGCTGAGGAGGGTCGTCATGGAGTCAAGTCTTCCTCGTCCGGCTCCACCGCGTTCTCCACTCGAGCGCCTGCGTGAGTGGATCGTGTGGTTCGGCCCCGGTCGATTGGCGGCGACCGCCCTCGCAGTGATCGCGGTGATCGTCGGCGGAACATGGTTACTGAAGGCTTCACCGAGCCGTCCGGAGGATCAGCTGCCCTTTGCGGCACGCACGACCTCGACGACTGATTCGCCGGTCGTGGTGTCGACAACCACCGTCGCATCTTCGGTGGTTGTGTACGTCGCCGGTTCGGTCGCGAGCCCGGGTGTCTACACGCTCGCCGCCTCGGCCCGCGTGACCGATGCGGTAGCCGCTGCCGGTGGTGTCGTCGCAGACGCTGACCTCGACGTGGTCAACCTTGCGGCAACCGTGCGCGATGGCGAGCGGATCTACGTGCCCAAGGTTGGCGAGGTGGTTCCAGCCGTGATCGGAGTCGATCCCGCGGTAGAGGACACCGTTGCTGCGGGGCCGGTCAATGTCAACTCGGCGACAGCAGATCAGCTCGATGTGCTACCCGGCGTCGGCCCCACCACTGCGGCCGCGATCGTGGCTCACCGGCAACAGAACGGACCCTTCCAGGATGTTGACCAGCTCGGTGACGTGCGCGGGATCGGCCCGGCCAAGCTCGACGCACTGCGCGGCCTGGTGACGGTGTGATCAGAACAGCGCTCGCCCGAACATCAGATTCACAGCGACCAGGGCGGCAAGAACTCCCAGCCACACACCGAAGGCGAGCCACAGGTACTCGCGCCAGAAGTCGCGCCACGATGCCACAGGTAGGCGCGTTGCCCGCCTCGCGGCAACGGCCCCGACGATCATCCACAGCACGGCGCTGCCGACCACTGCACCCAGATAGAAACCGCTACCCGACCGAAGGGGAGCTCCCGCTACCAGGAGCCCGGGCGCGGCCAGCACGGCAGTCAGGAAACCAGCGCCGCCTCGGCCAGCTGACGTGTGACCGCGCAGCAACAACAGCGAGAACAGACCGAGCGCGGTCGGCGGCAGCAGCGCGACCACCGGGCCGGTACCGCGGAGCTTCGATCGGTATGCACGCGGTCCCAATGGAACGGGTTGATGAATGCGCGGTATGGCCTCGATGAAACGAGCGTACGACGTGCGCGGTGATGGTCGGCGGCACCCGCTCGGCGATGGCGCCGTCGTGATGGTCACGCTTGCCGCTGTCGTAGGTGTCTGGACGCAGGCACTGCTGTGCATCGCAGCCGTCGCTGTGGCGTCGCTGATGGTCGGCAGGCGTCCAGCGCTCCTCGTGGCATGCCTCGTGATCGGCCTTGTCGGCGGCTGGCGTTCGCAGGTCAATTGGCAATCCGCTGCTCCCCGGCACGTCGGCGAGTACTCGGGGTGGGTCACGCTGGTTGGCGACCCGACGCCGTTCGGCAGTGGGTTGCGCGTCACCGTCGAGGTCGTCGGCGAACGGTTCGATGTGTGGGCATACGGATCACCTCGGCGGCGGCTGGTCGACCGGCAGGCGGGCGAGTTGGTGTACGTACAGGGTGAGCGGCGGCCTACAACCTCCAACGTGCAGCGCGCCCAGATACGGCACGTCGTCGGGCAACTCGACGTCGACTTCGTCGGCGACTGGCGCGAGGGCTCGCCGCTGTATCGAACATCGACACGCGTGCGCAATGCGCTTCGCCGCGCCGCCGAGTCGACCATGCCCGCCGACCACGCGGCCCTGTTCACCGGGCTGGTGATCGGCGACGACGCCCGCGAGTCACCCGAGATGATCAATGCGTTCCGGTCGTCGGGGCTGTCCCATCTCACCGCTGTCTCTGGCCAGAACGTCGTGTTCGTCCTCGCCGCGGCGTCGCCGTTGCTGCGACGATTGCGGCCGTGGTGGCGATGGGGGGCGACGCTGGGCCTCATCGGCTGGTTCATGGCCCTCACCCGCTTCGAGCCATCGGTGCTGCGCGCGGGTGTGATGGCCATGCTCGCCAGCTCGTCGTTCCTGCTCGGACGGCAACAGTCGGTCATTCGGCTGCTGGCGTGGGCGATCGCCATTCTGGTTCTTGTCGATCCGATGTTGGTGTGGTCGGTCGGGTTCTGGTTGTCGACCGGCGCTACAGCCGGAGTGTGCGTCGTCGCGCCGCCGCTGGCCGAGCGGCTGGCGGGACCGGTCTGGTTTCGGGCGCCGCTGTCAGTCACGCTCGGCGCCCAGGTGGGCGTGGTGTTGCCGAGCTGGTTGGTCTTTCATCGCCTGCCGTTGGTTTCGCTGCCGGCCAATCTCCTGGCCGTGCCGGTTGCCGGCTTCGTGATGTTGATCGGCATTCCGGGTGGCCTGGCATCTGCGATGGTGCCGCCGTTGGCGCCGCTGCTGATGGCGCCATGCGAGGCAGGGACGCGCTGGGTTGCCTCCGTCGCCTACCTCGGCGCAGCGATCGAGCCCTCGGTGCGGTGGGCGGCGTTGGGCTGGATTGTCGTCGCCGCCACGGTCTGTGCGCTGGTGATTCGGCATCGCTGGCGTCACCCGTCCGGCGATGTGCCAATCTGATTCAGCATGGCAGTCAACCTCATCACCGGTGACGACGAGTCACTGTTGCTCACCGCAGTGTCGGAACTCGTGCACCGCTTGATCGGCGACGGTGACCGCTCGCTGATGGTCGATGATTTCGACGACGAAGAGTACGAGATGCGCTCTGTCATCGATGCCGCCCAGACTCCGCCGTTCCTCACCGAGTCTCGCGTGGTCATTGCACGAGGTATCGGTCGATTCGGCGCCGACGATGTCGCACCACTGATCGCCTACCTCGGCGACCCCTTGCCAAGTACCGAATTGGTGCTGGTCGGCGGGGGTGGACGAGTGCCCAAGTCGCTGACCGACTCGGTCAAGAAGTCGGGCGCCAACGTGGTCGACACTGTCCCGCCGACGCGGGCCAGAGAGCGCAGTGGTTGGTTCGAAGAGCAAGTCATCGCGGCCGGGTTGAAACTCGACCAACAGGCCTTGACCTTGCTGTCGTCATGGCTGGGAGAGGACGCCGGGCGCGTTCAAGGCATCCTCGAAACGTTGGTGTCGGCCTATGGCGACTCGCGCACGTTGAAGGTCGTCGACGTCGAGCCGTTCCTTGGCGAGGCCGGGGGAGTGCCACCGTGGGACCTCACCGATGCTGTCGACCGAGCCGACACCACCAAGTCGCTCCTCTTACTCCATCGAATGCTGCGAGCCGGCGAGCGCCACCCCCTGCAGGTGATGGCGATCCTGCACAATCACTACACCAAGTTGCTGACGCTCGATGGTGCCAACGCCAACGATGAATCGTCGGTGGCGGCAGTGCTGGGCATCAAACCCGGGTATCCCGCGAAGAAGGCGTTGGATCAGTACCGCAAGCTTGGGAACGCCGGTGTGGTACGAGCGATCGGTCTGCTGGCCCAGGCAGACCTCGACCTGCGTGGTGCCAAGGAGTGGCCAGATGAACTGGTCATGGAAGTGCTCGTCGCCCGCCTGAGCAGACTGGCGGGTGCGGCCCGCCGCTGACGCGAACTACGCCCCGGAGTTGATCTTCTTCATCAGGCGGCTCTTGCGGCGCGCGGCCTGATTCTTGTGGATGACACCCTTGGCAGCGGCCATATCGAGGCGCTTCACGGCGAGACGCAACGACTCTTCGCCGGTCTCACTACCAATAGCGTTGACCGCGTTCTTGCTGCGTGTCTTCAGCTCACTCTTGACAGCCTTGTTGCGCTCGGCCGCCTTGGCGTTAGTGAGGATTCGCTTCTTTTGACTCTTGATGTTTGCCACGTCGGACGACTCTCTTGATACTCGGCTCGCAGGTTGATAAGCCCGGCAAGGCTAACAGCGCCGCCGCGACGCTCCAACCACGAGATGAGAGTCGCCGGTAGCATCTAGCGACCACGCCATGGACCTTTCACGCATTCGCAACTTCTCGATCATTGCCCACATCGACCACGGGAAGAGCACTCTCAGCGACCGCATCCTGGAGCTCACCCATGCAGTTGATGCCCGTGACATGCGGTCTCAGTACCTCGACACGATGGATCTCGAGCGCGAACGCGGTATCACGATCAAGGCCCAGAACGTGCGTGTCGATTGGAAGGGCTACACGCTGCACCTCATCGACACCCCTGGCCATGTCGACTTCGGTTACGAGGTCAGCCGCAGTCTGGCTGCATGCGAGGGGGTGGTGTTGGTCGTTGACGCCGCTCAGGGGATCGAGGCCCAGACGTTGGCCAACTGCTATCTAGCCATGGAGCACGACCTCGAGATCGTCGCCGCCCTGAACAAGATCGACCTCCCGGCAGCAGATCCCGACCGCTACGCCATGGAGATCGAAAAGGTGCTCGGGATCCCAGCCGAGGACATCCTGCGGATCTCCGCCAAGACCGGCGAAGGGATCGGCCTGCTGCTCGACGCAGTCTGCGAACGCATACCGGCTCCGACCGGCGATGCCAACGCACCGTTGCAGGCACTGATCTTCGACAGCCAGTACGACCAGTACCGCGGCGTTGTCAGCTCGGTCCGAGTGATGAATGGTCGCCTAACCAACGGTTCGAAGTTGATGTTCATGCAGGCCGGTACCCCGCAGGAGGCAATCGAGATCGGCGTCCGCCGACCGGTGCCGACTCCAGTTCCTGAACTTGGCCCGGGTGAGGTCGGCTATCTGATCGCCGGGATCAAGGAGGTCGGCCACGCCCGCAGCGGCGAGACGGTCACGACGTTTGCTCACGGTGCGACAGTGGCGCTCGACGGATACCACGACCCGAAGCCGATGGTGTTCTGCGGTTTGTTTCCCATCGATGGGGACGACTTCGAGACGCTACGCGAGAGCCTCGAGAAGCTGAGGCTCAACGACGCATCGATTTCATACAGCCCGGAGTCGTCCGGTGCCCTCGGATTCGGATTCCGTTGTGGCTTCCTTGGCCTGCTTCACATGGAGATCGTCAAGGAGCGCCTGGAGCGCGAGTTCAATCTCGCTCTCATCGCGACCGCTCCCAGTGTTGAGTACCGCGTGCGCAAGACCAACGGCGACGTCGAACTGGTCGACAATCCCGCCGACCTGCCGCCGACGCAGAACATCGACTACATCGAGGAGCCGTTCTTCAGGGTCAGCATCATCACGCCGAAGGACTACACCGGCACGTTGATGGAGTTGTGCCAGTCGCGCCGCGGCGAGCTGTCGAAGTTGGAATATCTCTCACCCGAGCGAGTCGAGCTGCACTACCAGATCCCTCTTGCGGAAGTGGTCGTCGACTTCTTCGATCAGATGAAGAGTCGCACCCAGGGGTACGCCAGCCTGGATTACGAGCTGAGCGGCTACAAACGCAGCCAACTGGTGCGGGTCGACTTGTTGCTCAATGGCGTGCACGCCGACGCCTTCTCCACGATCGTGCACCGCGACAAGGCCTTCGCCTATGGCAATCGCATGTGCGAAAAGCTGAAAGAGCTCATCCCTCGGCAGATGTTCGACGTTCCGATTCAGGCGGCAATTGGCGGCAAGGTCATCGCCCGCGAAACAGTGAAGGCAAAGCGCAAGGACGTGCTCGCCAAGTGCTACGGCGGCGACATCACCCGCAAGCGCAAGCTGCTGGAGAAGCAGAAGGAAGGCAAGAAGCGGATGAAGTCGATCGGGCGCGTCGAAGTACCCGGCGACGTCTTCATCTCAGCCCTCAAGCTCGACGACTGATCGCCATACGACCACCACCTGTCGCCGCTCTGCGATACTCGGTGCAGTGGCACGAGCATCCGCTGACGGGCACACGGC
>JANOJI010000007.1:0-26408 GCA_031408175.1 Ilumatobacteraceae bacterium | reverse complement strand
GGCGCTGGTCTTCGCCATCTGTGCGGCAGTGGTTGGTGGCAGCGCGGTCTTGTCGTCGCGGCTCACGTTGGTGAACGGCGACCTCGCCCACGGACCGCGCATCAACGCCGGCCGGGTCATTGCCGAGATGTTCGGCGGCCTCCGCGCTCTCGGTCAGCACGCCACTCTGCGGTTGCTCGTGCTGCTGGTCGGGGTAGGCGCGGTGACCCGCGGCGTCACCGATGTGTTGATGGTGATGTTCGCCGAGTCCCGACTCGGCGGAGGTGGCGGCGCGGCGGGCGTCCTCGGAGCCGGACTCGGCGTCGGTGCGGTGTTCGGGGCGGTCGCGTCTGCCGGATTGATCGGTCGGTCGCGCTTGCTGCCGTACCTGTTGGCGAGCGCAGTGCTTGCCGCCACGCCCTACTTCGTCTTGACCGGCATCGGTGCGCTCCTTCCGGCGGTGGCGATGTTCGTGGTGTTCGGGGTGGCCGAGAGCCTGCTCCGTGTGACGACCGATGTGGGGATCCAGAGCGGAGCGCCCGATCGCGTGCTGGCACGGATATTCGGCGTGTGCGAAGCCCTCCAGATGGCCATGATGGCGCTCGGCTCGCTGATGTTGTCGGTGCTCGTGAGCGCCGTGGGTTTGAACTCAGCGCTCCTCATCATCGGCAGCGTCATAGCAACCGCCATGGCCTTCGGAAGTGTCTGGTTCCGTCACCTCGGAGGAGATGTGCCACCCCCGCCCGAGCATGTGGTCGAACGGATCCTGTCTGATCCGGTCTTCGAGCACGTCGGCGGACCGGCGGCAGCGCGCCTCGCCGATCGGGTCGACGTGGTCACCGCGGAGCCCGGCTATGTCGTGATCACCGAGGGCGAGCCAGGCGATCGCTACTACCTCATCGTGGACGGCACCGTGGTCACCACCATTGCTGGTGAGGTCGTCGGCGGGATGGGTGCCGGCGAGTCGTTCGGCGAGATCGCTCTGCTGCGAGACGTCCCGCGAGCGGCGACGATCACCTGCGTCACCCGGGTGGAACTCTTCGCGATAGCGAGAGACGACTTCTTGGCGACCGTGAGGGGACACCCGCGTAGCCTGGCGACCGCCACACGTATCGCCCAAGGTCTCGTGCCTGACTGAGGTGAATCTTCACGTGTGGCGGGGCGGGGCTAGCAGGGCTTCGGCCTCGACATGGCCGCTTGGGTCGGGCGCGCTGAGGCCACCACGCCGGCAGTGATCGAGCGGAGTCAACCCGTTCGCGTCGCGCCGTGCGGGGTCGGCGCCGTGGGCGAGTAAGGCGCGGACGCTCCGCGGCCGTCCGTTGGGCCGCGGCGAGGCGTAGCGGGTGACGGCCGAACACCTCGTCCTCGGCGTCGACCGGGGTGCCGTCGGCGATGAGCGCGTCGATGACGTTGATGCGTTCGTGGTCGGCTGCCATGATCAGGGCGCGCAGACGTGCTTGCGGTGGCGCGTCTTCGGTGAGCCAGCCGGCGACGTCGCCGGCGGCGGCGGCTTCTTCGATCGAGCGGACGCGGGCGCCGGCGGCAACGAGGACGTCGAGGACGTCGGTCATCCCGAACACGGCGGCGTGCAGCAGAGCGGATCCTGAGGGCACGCCGCCGGCGTCGGTGGATGCCAGGGCATCGAGGTCAGCGCCGGCGGCGATCAGTACCGCGGCGACGTCGGCATCGCCGTAGCTGGCCGCTGTGATCAAGGGAGTCTCGCGGTCACCCGGATCGCCGTCGACGGGCGCACCGGCGGCGATCAAGACGTGTGCCGCTGGTCCCGTGCCGGCGACATCGCGCCAGGTGTGCGTCGCGGTGTCGTAGCGGGCCATCGCGAGGTAGCCCAGCGGTGATGCGCCCTTCGGGTGATCACGCCAGTGCTGGAGCTCCGTCGTGGCGAGGGTCGGGTGGTCGGCGACGAACGCTGCCAGAGCCTCGGCGTCGTGGAGGTCGAGGACGCGCCGCCGAGCCACTTCGAGCTGTAGGGCTGGCCAGCTGGCGAACCCGTAGTGACGGGCGAGGCGGAGCTGGGCGGCAGCGAGCGTGAGACCGGCATCGACCTCACCGATCCACTGAAGGGCCTCGGCGTCGCCGTCGTGGGCAGCTCGCAGGCGGTCCTTGGCAATGCGTCGCAGCTGATCGAGGTCAGCTCGGGGTGGGAGTGCAGGCACGACGTCTCCTTTCAGACCAGCGGTTCGCAAGCTGGCGTGAGGACGACGTCATCGTGGTCGCAGTGTCGGTATCAGTCGTGGAGGTGGACTCGGTCCTACCCGCGAACCCGGCTGCGCCCTCCAGCGCGTGACCAGAGTACTCGATCGCAATCTAGGGACGTTCCTTCTCCCCCATTTCCCCGCCCTGGAGGAACCGGCACTGCTGGTCGACGAACAGCGCGCATTCTCCAGTCCGCTGCGATGAGCGACCGGTCACGAGGTCCGGCGCGACGATCCTCGCCTCGAGGGACTAGATCCTCGGGGTTTCGTCAAAGCGGTCGATGGGTATCTAGACGGACAGGTGACAACTTGACAGCTCCCAGACGTAGACGAGCAGGCGCTACGCGCCGGTTTACGCGCGCCACGGGCGTGGTCGCCCTCGTCTATGTGCTCACGTCGTGTCGATTGATCGGCAGCGAACCGGTCGCCCACAGCTCGTCCACCGCACAGGACGTTGTCGCCGTCGCTGGCTGGACCCGCATCGCCGTCACCGAGAGCTACCTCGTTGTTGCAAACGTGCTCCCTGGCGAAGAGATGTTCACTTCCGCTGAAGCCGGCGTCGAGCATCCGATCGAAGGTGAACTGATCCTCTCGGGCACCGGTCGGGCTCTGAGTACCAACTCCCGACACATCGAGACCCACATCTACGACCGGAGAACCGGTGTTCCGCTCGCGGACCTGAGGCCAAGCATCGTCGTTCTCAACCGCACGACCGGCGAACTCATCGAGGTGGAAGGCACTCTGATGCAGGATGTAAACATCGGAGTGCTCGATATCCACTACGGCAACAATGTTGCTGTCGCGGGCAACAGCGATCTGCGCCTGACGATCACTGTTGGCGAGGAGGAGGCGATCCTGGATGGCCACCTCGACTAACTCCCGCACGCTGCATCAGCGAATCACCGACCTGTCAGTCGGTAGAAAGCTGTTCATCGGCTTTGCTGCGCTGACCGGTGTGCTCGCCCTCGTGATCGGCTGCCTGTTCCTCACCGTCGCACGCCTCGGTAGCGCCAACGATCACATCGTCGAAGAGGCGGCTGCCCAATCCCATGCGGCTGACCAGCTCCAGATCGCCGCAGGCCAACTCCACGCAGCGCAGCTGGCCTATGTGCTCGATTGGCCAACGACACGTACGCAGTTCGAACAGGCGTCAAGCCAGTTCGAAGCAGTACTACAAAGTCTTCGCGACAGTGGTGACCATCCGGTAGCCCGGACCCTGATTCACAAGATTGCGACCGGATACCAGACCTTTCTCGCCACCGATCAACTGATTTGGGATGCACTGCAATCCGGAGATCCGGTGCTGGCGCGCAACCTCACCCTCGGCGCCGAGGGCCTCGCGTTCGGGTTCATGGCCGACGACGCTGCGAAGCTGTCAGGAACGGCTGAGGCCGGCCGTCTCGACGTCGTCCTCGCGTTCGAGAGCGCCTCGTCGGATGCACGCTTGCTTGGTCTCGTGCTCGGAATCGCCGCTCTCATTGTGATGCTGGTCGCCAGCTGGGCGATCACCAAGCTCATCCGGGATCCCCTCCACCGTGTACAACTGGCCGCCGAGCGAGCCGCGGAGGGCGATCTCCAAGCTGAAGCGGACGTCGATAGTGACGACGAGACCGGACGATTGGCTCGTGCTTTCAACAGCATGCTCGGCAAACTGCGTCTCCGCGAGGAGACCTTGATCGCCGAGCATCGCCGTCAGGAGACCTCGAGCAAGGTGCATCGCGCATTCGAGATGTCCGACGACCAAGCGATGGCACTCGACGTGGTCGGGCTCACCATGGCCGATCTGCTGCCGCGACACTCAGCGGAGTTGCTTCTCGCAGACAACAGCAAGTCAAATCTGGAACAGGCCGTCGTGTCGGGCGACAACCCCGACGGTCCCGGCTGTCCTGTCGCCTCACCTTTCTCCTGCGTTGCGGTACGCGGTGGGTCGGCGGTGACTTTCGCGTCCAGCACGGCGCTCGACGCGTGTCCGTACCTGCGAAATCGTGGCGTCGCGGCGTGCTCCGCAGTGTGCGTGCCGGTGACGTTCATGGGTCACGCAATCGGTGTCATCCATGCGGTCGGTGCCGAGAATCAACTCCCGACCGACGTCGAGATCGACGCAGTAACCATGCTGTCTGGTCAGGCTGGAGCCCGGATCGGCATGTTGCGCACCATGATTCGCACCCAGGTACAAGCCTCGACCGATTCGCTCACGGGACTGATGAACAGGCGCACGTTCGAATCTCGAATTCGGTCGCTGCGCCGCAACGAAAGCCAGTTCGCACTGGTCATGGCCGACATCGACCACTTCAAACGAGTCAATGATACTCACGGCCACGAGACCGGGGACCGTGCTCTCAAGACGTTCTGCGAAGTGGCTAAGAGCTACCTCCGCCAAAGCGATCTGATCGCAAGATGGGGTGGCGAGGAATTTGCCCTGGCGTTCTGCGATCTGAACCCAGCACAGACGCTAGACATCATCGACCGGATCCGGCTCGGATTGTCAGCAAGACTGTCGACCAGCGATCTGCCGGCCTTCACGGTCAGCTTCGGAATCGTCGACACCGACGGTTGCGCGACGCTCGAGCACGCAATTCGGCTTGCCGACGATGCGCTCTACGAGGCAAAAGCACAGGGTCGCGATCGCTCGATCATCGCCTCGACCGACGACCCGGCGACCACGCAACCGACAATCCGAGTCACAGAAAAGCTGCGATCGGGCGTCGGAGTCCTCGCCAGCCTCGCTCGCGACGACGACCCGCTCGACAGCTGACCTCCTCACGGCAGCCGAGGTTCGAACTCCTACTCGTCGCGGAGGAGTTCGGTTGCTCGGAGCCGATTCACGAGCGACGAAGCTGCGACGGAGGTGATTGCGGTGGCCAGTAGGACCGACGCAACGATTGCGGACGTTGCTCCGAGTGGGATCCGGTAGGGCGGCGCGAGTACGAACAGTGGGCGGAGCACGCCGATGAGGTACATGGCCATCACCAAGCCGACCATGACCCCTGCCAGGCAGCCGGCGACGGCGACGGTGGCGGCCTCGGCGCCGATGAGCAACCGGACGGATCTGGGCTGCAGGCCTTGGGCCCGCAGCGTTACGTATTCGCGGCGACGTTGGAGCAGGAGGCCGAACACGAAGATGGCGATCGTCACGGTGCCCATGGCCAGCGCGTATGCCGAGTCGAGATCGAGCAGCCCGCGGATGTTGAGCGCCGCGAGGCTGGACTGGTCGGTGGCGAGGGCGGTGGCTCGCGATTCGATGTGGAGGGGTTGATCTGCGGCTTTGTCGTTGCGGAGTTCGCTGACGACCTTGTCGAGTGTGGAGGCGGATCCATCGGTGGTCTGGGCGAGGAAGAAGTCTGGTGTGGTCGAGGGGATGGACGCTTCGTGGTGGGCGATGTTCATGAGGGCGTCGGCTCCGTCGGGGAAGCCGGGTAACCGTTCATACAGGCCGACCAATTTGAGTTCGGTCTCGATCTGTTCGTCGGTTCCTCGTGCGAGAAGTACCAGGAGCGTGTCGCCAACTTCGGCTTGGAGGAAGTCGGCGAAGTCGGTGTTTAGGAGGACCGCGTTGGGCTGCTCGACGAGCACGCTCATCGCCTGGGTGGCGGTCGTTGTGACGAACTGGTCGTCGCGCAGGGGCGCCACTTGCTGGTAGGCACGGGGATCGACTGCGGCGAGGTTCGCCGGGTCGGATGTGCGGTCGCTGCGGATGATGACGTTCTGGACGCCGTAGACGACGGGCGTGATTTCGCCGACGCCGTCGATTTGGAACTCGGACCGGTCGGATGACCGGTAGACGCGATCGCTGGCCGGGCTTGACGAGATCCGGATGTCTGAGCCGAGGACGTAGCGGGCGTCGGCGGCTTTCGCCGCGTCGTAGGAGGCGGTGAACACCGCCAAGCTGGTACCCAGGGCGACGATCAGGCCCACAACGACTGCGGCCTCGGCCACAGCCCACGATCGCCGCCGAATACTCATCCGGTACAGGAACGGCAAGGTCCGGTCGAAGTTCGCGGTCGACTTCGTTCGATGCAGCCGGACGACCCAGGCGAACAAGCGTCCTGCGAGGAGGCTGCCGGCGACCCAGGCTGCGATCGGCAGGAACAGCAACGCCAAAGGGAGCTCGACGGACCGGCCCACATACACCGATCCGGGTATTCCGTCGAAGGCCGACTTCGAGAGGGCGACCGCAGTAGCGACCGCCACCAACAGCACGGCGATCATGTCGAGGCGGTAGCGCCTCCATACCGGGGTGCGATGTGTCAGACGGGCGCGGTCTTCGTTGATGTCGCGGTCGATCGAACGACGTCCGGTGACGTAAAGCGCCGTCCCGGTGGCGAGCAACCCGGCGACGATGCCGATTGCCGCCGACATCACCAGGCTCTGCGTGGAAGCGCGCATGAGCGTGCCGTGTCCGAGCACAATGACGGCGGACAGGTAGCCGAGCGTGACGCCGATGACAGACCCGGCGGCGGTGATGCAGCTGACCCGCAGTGCGAGCATCGAGAGCAGGGTGCGCCGGCTCGCGCCGCGTATGCGTAGTGTCGCCTGCTCGCGGCGTTGCGCTCCTGCGAGGACGTTGCCGGCGTACGCAGCGAGCATCGCCGCGAGCAGCGCTGCCGGGACCCCGAGAAACACGAACAGCCGTTTGGCGACCCCGGCATCGGCACGTGCGACGGTCAGGGTGTTGGAGATGTTGTCGAGGAGGAAGTCCTGTTGGCCGGCGACCTTTGACACTTTGGCTCCGATCTGCTCGGTCTGGCGAAGTGCAGTGCCGGGGTCGGCGTCGAGCAGATCGCGCTCGACGCCGATGTCGATCTCGCGCACCGGTGGACTCTTCACCCGCTCGCCGCGTTCGGTGGCCGCCCGTTCGTATGCCGGCACGACGGCGTTGGCGAAGGTTGCCGAGTCGACGACGACGGCATTCGGGACGTAGAGGAAGGTCTCGAAGTCGGCGCCCTGCCTGCTGGCGAACAGCGACCGCGCCCGGCTGAGGTCGACGATGCCGCTGATCGACACGTCGGTTTGGGTGCCGTCGGGTAGTTCGAACGAGATGGTGTCATCGATGCTCACCCCGAGTTTCGAGGCCGCTTCGGCACTGAGCAGCGCCGCACCCGCCACGTATGAACCCTGGACGATCTGGATGGTGTCGTCGTGATCGATGTAGCTCGGGTCGAACCCGAACACACGCACGGCGCCTGGGTCGGTCGTGCCATCACTGGACAGCGAGTTCGGCGGCAGGTCAGCGAAGGACAACTGCTCGGCGAAGGCGACGCCGTCCAGCGCGGCGATGTCGATCGCGAGTTGGGTGAGATCGACCGGGTCGGCGGCATTGGCGTCAACGGGAGTCACCGCCTCCCGGCTCGACACTGTCGAACGGAACAGCACAGTCGATGGGTCGGCAGCCACCGTTGCGGTCGCTTCGTACTCGAAGGTCCGTGTGGTCCCGGCCTCGACAGTGGCGATGTTCATGCCGACTCGGGCAGGCCCGGTGGCGAACGGGTTGTCATCTCCGGGGTCGATGGGATCGCCGTCCAGGGTGGCCGAGCCCGCCACGAAGGCCAGCCCGGCCGGCGGCTCGGAACGAACGACGACCTCGTTGGCTGCAACCGCCCCGGCATTGTGCAACACCAGTCGGACCCGAACCACGGTGCCGGTCTGCACCGGTCCGGCCGGATTGATCTCCTGGTCCAGCCGGAGGTCGCCTCCGACGGGATCGGTCAACACTCTCTGCATATCGATCGGAAGCGGAGCAACGGCCCGCTGTGTCATCGAAGCCGAAAGGCCGTCCACGAGGAACAGCACCGCGCATGACAGCCCGACGCCGAGCATCACGCCGACCATCGTCGACAGAGTCCGGCGAGGGTTACGAGTCAGGTCCGCCCACACATATCTAGCCAGCATGGTCGACCTCGCAGTCGTCGACGATCGAACCCTGGTCCAGGGTGACAACTCGTTGCATGCTGGCGGCGACAGCTGAGTCGTGGGTCACCAGGACGAGCGTCGCCCCGAGTTCGCGGTGTGCGTCGGCGAGCAGTTCGACGACCACCTGGGCGTTGGCGTCGTCGAGCGCCCCGGTCGGTTCGTCGGCCAGGATCAGCGCGGGGCGATGCACGATGGCCCGGGCCACGGCGACGCGTTGACGTTGGCCGCCGGAGAGTTCGTCGGGGAGCCGCTCGCCGAACGGGCCGAGACCCAGTTGATCGAGAAGATCCCGGGTTCGGCGTTCCGGGTCCTGCTTGTCACCGGACAGCGCCAACTGCAGGCGCACGTTTTCGAACACGGTGAGGAACGGCAACAGGTTGTCGGCTTGATAGACGACCCCGATCGCTTGCTTTCTGAACGCCACCCTGGTGGGCTCGGACATGCTCGTGATCTCGGTTGAACCAATGGCCACCGTCCCTGCCGTTGGTGCCGCCAGCCCGGCGAGAACACCGAGCAGTGTCGACTTCCCGCAACCGCTCGGTCCCACGATCGCCACGCTCGATCCGCCAACCACGAAGAACTCGTGGCAGTCCAAGGCGCGCAAGGGACCGGAGGCAGTTGGATGCTCGACGACGAGACCCTCGACCCGGATTCCCCGCTCGTCAGTCACCGCGACACCACTTTGTGCTCGCGCAGGCATAGCCACCGCTCGGCTCGGTCGGCTAGAGCGACGGTGTGAGTCACGAACAAGACGGCCATCTCGCTCGCGAACACCTCGTCGATGA
This sequence comes from Ilumatobacteraceae bacterium, assembly GCA_031408175.1. Classification (GTDB taxonomy): domain Bacteria; phylum Actinomycetota; class Acidimicrobiia; order Acidimicrobiales; family Ilumatobacteraceae; genus JAENVT01. The sequence continues at coordinate 17,521 of JANOJI010000007.1, read as the reverse complement.
CCAATCCCGCCGTCGTCGAATCGAGCGCCGACACCATCTCATCGGCGAGCAGCAGTGCGGGCTCGTTCGCGACAGCGACAGCAAGCGCCACGCGCTGCGCCTCACCGCCGGACAGCTGCCGGGGGAGATGGTCGCGGCGTTGCACGACGCCCATCCGGTCGAGCAGTTCATTCGCCCGGTCGCGGTTCGTCTTTCGGCGACCGAAGCCGAGGGCCAGCTCTACGTTCTCGATCGCGGAGAGGAACGGGATGAGGTTCTCCGACTGCAAGGCGATACCGATCCGGCCGCTACGCAGGGCCGCACGCTCGCCGTCGTCGAGGCCGGCCAACGGTACCCCGTCGATCTCGACGGTTCCGGCGTCGGGGCGCAGGAGCCCGGCGATGAGCGACAACAGGGTCGACTTGCCGCTCCCGGATGGACCCATCAGACTCACCTTCTGTCCGGCGTCGATCGTGAGACTCAGGTCCTGGAGGACGACGTCGGGACCAGCCGCCGACTGGTAGGTCTTTGACACGCCGCGGAGTTCGAGGAGGTGAGGGGCGGTCGTCATCACAGCCGTTGCGCCTTCGGCGACGAGCCATACACGTCGGGGACCACAGCGCGGGCATGTTCCTCGAGATCGAGCACGACCTGGCTCGCCTCCGCCAACCCCTCCGCAGTGAGCTCGACGACGTTCACCAGTTCGAAGGAGTCCTGGTGCAGGCTCGCTAGTTGTGGCTCATTGAGAATGACCCCGACACCTGGGGCGTAGTACTTGACCTCGTTGTCGATCGCCTTGTACTCGCCTTCTCGGATCGCGATCACGTTGTCGAAACAACCGAATGCGACGCACCGGGTGATTCCGACCTCGACAGGTTCGCCCAGCGAGCCGAGGTCACCTTCCTCTGTGGCACCGATGAACCAGCGGGGCGTGTCGGCCTTGACCACGGTTGGCATGAGCACGCCCGGGTTACCACCTGTTTCGGCTCCCAGCCAAGCTTCCTCCGCATTGGTGAACTCGCCGCCTTCAAAGTCCTCGGTGTAGCCACCCAGGATCCACACATTGCCGTCTTTGTCGAGGGCGAACCAGTCGAACCCGACTTGGGAGATCTCACCGGAGTCCATCGACTGGTCGAGCATCGCGATCACGGGCACCCCATCGATCGTGCGCACTACGTCGGTCAAGGTGCTGATCACCGAATGCGGGACCTCGCGTGACCCAACTTCAGTTGTTCCCGACCTAATCCACTGCGTGCCTGGAACCAGGGGGTGAAACGAGTTGGTGCTGGTGGTCGGATCGACGAAGTTCGCGGCGTCGAACTCGAAGTGTGTAGCGACAGGCGCTGTAGTGCTCGACGCTGACTCCCCGCCTGAATCCCCACCACATCCGGCGAGGACCGTTGCGATAGCGACGAGAGCGAGGAGCAACGGTGCACGACATGTGTTCGGTGTGTTCGGCATGGTTCCTCCGGGTCGCAGCGTGGGTGCCATCGCGCAGATGGCGTGAAACGCTGACAGAGCCGAACTGTAGGAGGATCAACCTGACCGCTTCCTGAACTTCATCGGCATCTGGTCAGCTGCCGTTCAGGTTCATTGCGCGAAGCTGGTGAGCTGAACCCGTGCTTGTGAAGGGATGGCGATGAAGATCCTGCTGGTCGAGGACGACAAGAAGATTGCCACCGTGGTGAAACGCGGTCTCGACGCCGAGGGTTACACGGTCGATGTCTCGTTCGACGGCGCCGACGGTCTCTGGCTCGCGACAGAAGGGAGCTACGACCTGATCCTGCTCGACATCATGCTGCCTGGTCGCAACGGCTTCCAGATCTGCGCCGACCTCCGTGCTCGAAATGTTTGGACCCCGATCATCATGCTCACCGCCAAAGACGGCGACCTGGACGAGGCTGAGGCGCTGGATGCCGGCGCCGATGACTACCTCACCAAACCGTTCTCATTTCCCGTCCTGGTCGCCAGAGTCAGGTCGATGCTGCGACGAGTCGGCGGCCGCACCGAGCCGGTGCCGGCCAGCGCGGGCGATCTTCGAATCGATCCGGTCGGTCGTCGGGTGTGGCGCGGTGACCGTGAAGTGACGCTCACCGCTCGACAGTTCGATGTCCTCGAGTTCCTCATCCGCCGAGCCGGAGAGGTTGTCACCAAACAGGAGATTCTCAACGGGGTCTGGCAATACGACTTTGAAGGTGATCTCAACATCGTCGAGGTCTACATCAGGCGGCTCCGCTCGGCGATCGACGACCCATTCGATCGGCGGGCGATCGAAACAATCCGCGGAGCTGGCTACCGGCTTGCAGCGGACGGCGGCTGATCACCCGTGCGGCGCACCATTCGCTTTCGGATCACCGTCCTCGCGGTGGTGATCTCCGGCGTACTCCTCATCGGTGTGTCACTGCTGATGACCGCTGGGCTGCGTTGGCAACTCACCGACAATCTCGACGAAGGCATCAACCAACGCGCCGACACCATCGCCGCCGTGATCGCCGACACGCCGCCTTCGGAATTGTCCGTCGATGAGGATCTTCTGGTTCAGGTCGTCGACTCGAACGGAGCGGTGCTGGGCTCATCGTCGAACCTCGTCGGAGCCGCGCCGATCGCACCGCTGCGACCGGGCCTGCACACGATCTCGACTGTTCGGGGTCGGACCGACCAGTTCCGGGTGCTTGTGCGCGAGATCAGCTCGAGAGCGGAACAGGTGACGTTGATCGTCGGCGTCAACAACGATGACGTCACCGACCCCGTCGCGATCCTGTCCCGGCTTCTCGCCGTCACCGTGCCCGCCGTCATCCTCATCCTCGGTGCGCTCACCTGGTGGCTGACTGGTCGAACGTTACGACCGGTGGAGAAGATGCGAATCGAGCTCGCCGAGATCACCGGTACCAACCTCGGCCGCAGAGTCGCTGAACCGGCAACCGGTGACGAGATCGATCGCCTCGCCCACACGATGAACGAAACTCTCGAACGGCTCGAAGGCGCCATACGGCGACAGCAACGCTTCGTCGCCGACGCATCCCACGAGCTCCGCAGCCCACTTACCCGGATCCGCACCGAGCTCGAGGTCGACCTCGCTCCCGGCAATCCCATCGACCCGTCCAGAACCGAGCGAAGCATCCTCGACGAAACCATCGCTCTTCAACGCCTCGTCGAAGATCTCCTTCACCTTGCGCGCGGTGACGACGAGAACGTCGCCACCGCCGCGTTCGAGGCGGTCGACCTCGATGACATCGTGTTGCGCGAGGCGCGCCGCCTCCGTGAGCGAGGACGAGTCATGGTCGACCTGCAGGGCGTCACGGCCGCACAAACCTTCGGCGACCCACACCAACTCGCACGAGCGGTCCGCAACCTGTTTGACAACGCCGAACGACACGCCGTATCGACGGTCGCTGTGGGCCTCGCTGAGGCAGGAGGTCGTGTCCTCCTCACCGTCAGCGACGACGGCAACGGAATCTCAGCCGGCGATCGTGCAGTCATCTTCGAGCGTTTCACCCGCCTCGACGACGCCAGAGCACGCGACACCGGCGGCACGGGGCTCGGACTCGCCATCGTTCGCGACATCATCGAACGCCACCACGGCACTGTCGGTCTGGACAACGGTACCCAAACCCGCTTCGTCGTCGAACTACCACTCGTCCCCTAACCTCAACCGCCCGTCCTTCAGCGTGGCGTCAGGTCACATTTCGTACCCTTCAGTCACCACCCACGAGGAGATGTCCGATGAAACAGAGAACACGAATCGTCATCGCAGCAGCCGTGACCGTCGCAGGACTTGCCACCGCAGGAGTCGCAGCGGTCAGCGCTGGCACGAACGACGACACCGACACACCGATCACCGGCACCGACCTCCAGCGAGCGAGCGCCGCAGCTCTCACGTCTACCGGCCAAGGGCGAGTGACCGGCACCGAAGTCGGAGACGAGGAGAGCTACTACGAAGTTGAGGTCACGCTCGACAACGGAACAGAACTCGACGTGCAACTCGACAAGGACTTCCAAGTCGTCGACTCGAAGGCTGACACAGAGGACAACGATTCCGACCAGAACGAACAGGGCTGACTCCATGGACTAGCGGCCCTTGCAACGTAGCGATGCGCGTCATTCCGGGTGCTGCTCTCCAAGCGGAGATCTGCTATTGCCCAGCTACCGGTTGCGGCCCGCTGCCGACCGCTTCGTTCTTGCCCTGCTGGCTTCGAATGGTGTGCACAGAACGTGCACCCCACTCGGAAGCACCACGGGCGAAGCAAGGCGACTGGTGAGACGGCCGAGACCCAAGGCCAGGAAACGGGGGCATTGCTGAGACTGGAAGGCACCAGAGACACACGAACTGGCGGTCTTAACTTAAAGCCCCTCCTTGCGAGAGGGTGCGGGCTCCAACCCCGCCCGGGCGCAAGCGAGAGAGGCTGCAGGTTGCGCGACTATCTCGCGCAGGCTGGCTCGAAAGGCAGCGTCACCAGCTTCGGGCGTCCACGCTGCGCAGCTACGAGATCGCGGACCAGCTGACGACCGAGCCGTCGGCAATCGCTCGGCGGCCCAAGTGGTTGCACACCTCGAACCTGCAGTGACCCCGGTTGACGGCCAGCAGGCGAACCTCGATCTCCGTGCCGAGATCGACCATCGCTGCGAACCGCCCCGCCACGCGGCGGACGTCGCCCAGCTGCACGTTCGCAAGTTCAGCGACGATCGAGACTGCCCTGGCCAGCGTCGCCGTTCCGTGCAGAATCGGTGCTGCGAGTCCGGATCGGCGAGCCGCGGTGACGTCGGTGTGGATCGGGTTCCAGATGCGAGCACACTCCGAGTACACGTGCGCATCGATGGGGCGGATGAACGAGCGACGAGCCGCCAGCGGAGTGGTGGTGGGTGCAGGATCGAGCGGTGATGCCGTCCAACCGGTCTTCATCGAGACTGGTTCGCCGATCAGATCGACACCGAGGAACAGCGAGGTGAACACGGTGCGCCACACCACCTCGCCGTCGCTCGCTGTCGCCACGAGCAACACGTCCTGCGTGGCGCCGGCTGGCCGCCTGCCGACCCCCACCACCTGCGCGCTCAGGTGGATCCGCTCGCCAGCCTGCACGGTTCGTTCGAGCACCAGGTCGTGGGCGAGGTGGATGCCCCGTCGCGCCTCGTCGGCTGACATCGCCCCCCGAGACGCTCGTGGAGCGGTGAGCAGCTCCCACTCCGGGGCAACGGGGAACAGTGGATGCACGACGAGCTCTCGGCTCGTGTCGTACAGCTCGGATCGCTCGTCAGGCACGCCAGCTGCGTATGACATCAACCAGCGCGCATCGGCCCGGAACGAGGTCTCTCCCACCATGGTGCTGACCACGCTCGCATCGAGTGGCATGACCGGATCCCTTCCTCGAGGTGTCGGTGGTGAACGTAGCCCTCGAGGCGTCAGCGCAGTGCGTCGCCCGATTGGGGATCGAAGAGATGCACCCGATCGGTGTCGATTGCCAGCTCCACCACGTCACCCCGAGCGATCCGCGAGCGTGGGTCGCAGCGTGCCACCAACCGTGCGCCCTGGGTGCCTGCTACCTCGATCGGTACCGCTTCGCCGATCGCGTCGGCAACCTGCACGCCCGTTGCCGCGGTGGCATCGGTGGTCGCGTGGATCAGGACATCGCTACCCAACTGCTCGACCAGTTCCACCGGCACCCGGAGCCGCCGATCGATCGGAGCATCGCGGTCGAACGTCACATCCTCGATGTCCTCTGGCCGGATGCCGAGCACGACCGACCGGCCGATCGATGCCTCGAGGTTCGGACGCTCGGGCAGCGCCAGCGTCGACGTCCCGAACCTCACCGCGAGACCGCTGTCCACTGCCACGAGCTCGGCCGCGATCAGGTTCATCTGCGGAGATCCGATGAAGCCAGCAACGAACAGGTTGGCCGGCCGGTCGTACAGCTGGGCCGGCGCCGCGACCTGCTGGACCAGACCGCGGCTCATCACTGCTACTCGGTCGGCCATCGTCATCGCCTCCACTTGGTCATGGGTGACGTAGAGCGTGGTGGCGCCGAGCCGGCGTTGGATGCGAGCGATCTCGGCGCGCATCTGCACGCGCAGCTTCGCATCGAGGTTCGAGAGCGGTTCATCCATCAAGAACGCGCTCGGCTCACGCACGATCGCCCGCCCCATCGCCACTCGCTGGCGCTGGCCTCCGGAGAGCTGCTTGGGTCGACGTTCGAGCAGCTCGGTGATGCCGAGAATCGCCGCAACCTCTGCGGCGCGGCGTCGCCGCTCGCCCTTGTCGACACCCGCCATCCGCAGGCCGAACGCGATGTTGTCGGCGACCGACATGTGCGGGTAGAGCGCGTAGTTCTGGAAGACCATCGCGATGTCGCGGCGACGGCTCGGCAGATCGTTGACCACAAGATCGCCGATTGCGATCTCGCCGGCCGTGGGATCCTCGAGCCCCGCGAGCATTCGCAACGAGGTGGTCTTGCCGCACCCCGACGGTCCGACGAGTACCATGAACTCGCCGTCGTCGATGTGCAGATCGAGACCGTCGACGGCCAACGTTCCGTCCTCGAAGGCCTTGCTGACGTTGCGGAAGGAGATGGACGTCATCGTCGGCCCTCGATGCGTGGCAGGCCGAGCACGAACGACCAGGCGCCGTCGATCTGAGCGGACGTGATGGGACGGAGATCGGCGACGCCGATGTCCAGCGCTTCGGCTCGGGCGTAGTCCGCGAGACCGGCGAGGCACGAACGGAAGTCGGCTTCGGTGATGGCGAGGTCGGCGGGATGGGCCCGCACCCGCGAGCGCGCGACAATGTCGCGCGCTCGCTCGGGCTCGTTGCCCTGCACGTGGGCGAGCGCGCACACGGCGAAGGCGATGATCTCGCCGTGCACCGGATGAGCGCTGGTGCGGTGCTCGTAGGCGTAGGCCCAGAAGTGCTCGCTGCCCTCCTCGAAGCGGCTGTGGCCTGCCCACGCGCACGCTGCACCGATGCGCCGGTAGGCGTCGGCCATGAAGCGGACACCGGCTTCGCTGACCGCGGCGATCTCGTCGGCCGCTGCCTCCAACTCGTCGAGCAGCGTGGCACCCAGGGCAGCGAGCCCATCGTGCCATGGAGGGCCGTGGCCGGCGTCGGTGGCCACTCGCCAGTCGAACAGCCCGGTGTGGCACGACAAGATGTCGCCGATGCCGGCCCGGTTGAGGCTGGGCGGCGCGCTGCGCACCAGGGCGAGATCCAGTACGACGAGCTCGGGCACGACGCGGCCGACGTAGCGCACGCGACCATTGGCGCGCACGCCGACCGCGTCGGTGAACCCTGCATCGACCGAGGTGATGGTCGGCACCTGGATCAGCGGGCGTTCGAGCTGCCACGCCAGGTACTTGGCGGTGTCGAGGGCCGTGCCGCCACCGAAGCCGACCACGACCGAAACGCCGAGGAGATCGGCATCGGTGTTGGTTCGGATCGCGGTGGTCACCCCGGCCAGGTGCTCGATGTCCATGTCCCACGCGTCGACGACGCGCATCGGTTCGGGAATCCGTCCGCGGTGAGCATCGAAGAAAGGGGTCCATGGCGGGTCGTTCACGCAGATGATCGTGGGACGACCCAGGTCAGCGAGCACGTCGCAGGCGTCGTGCTCCTCGCAACGGAACGCCTCGCCGATCAGCGGTGCGGTGCTCACGAGCGCTCTCCGGCCTGCATGCGTTCGCTGACTCGTGCCGATTCCAAATGGGGGAGCGATCGGCGTGCGTGTTGCACCGCGCCGATCACGCCTGCGCGTGGACCCAACGCCGAGCTCTCGATGCGCACCGCCCAGGGTGTGATGCGCTGCACGGCTTCGCGCACCGGGGCGAGCAGTACCGGGTTGGCCCCGATGCCCCCGCCCAGCACGATGAGCTCGGGGTCGATGAGGGCAGCGACCGCGAGGATCGCATCGGCCACCGTTGCGGCATGGCGGTGCACCACACGCGTGGCCAACTCGTCGCCGGCCGCAGCTGCGTCGAACACGTCGCGAGCTGTGCTGAGCCGATGCAACGGCGAGCCGGTGGTTCGCCCGGTGCATGCCAGCTCGACACCGAGCAACGACTGCACACCGGAACCAGACGCGGCGAGCTCGAACGCGCCGCGTCGTCTCGCTGCATCACTGGCCGGGTCGGCCCCGAGGGGCAGAAAGGCGATCTCGCCCGCCGCGCCACGAGCACCACGCACGAGGTTGCCGTCGACCACCAGGCCCATGCCGAGCCCTGTGCCGATCGACAGCAATGCGAAGGTGCGGTGGTTGGTCGCCATGCCGGCTTCCAGCTCGCCGAGCGCAGCCAGGTTGACGTCGTTCTCCACGTGTACCGATGTTCGCAGCAGGCGACGGAGTGCGCTTGCGACGTTGACGGTGTCGAGTCCGGGAACGTTGTCGGCGAGGCGGATAGTGCCATCTGGGTTCACCACGCCGGGGGTGCCCACGCAGACCGCATCGATCCGCGACCAGGCCACCGCGGCCTGTTTGGCGAGCGATCTTGCCAGCGCAGCGATCTGCGCGACCACCGCCGCTCCGCCGCCGCGTGTGGTAGCGGCTTCGACCTCGGCCACGACGGTGCCGGCAAGATCGGCGAGGACCACCGCCACCTTCGTCCCACCGAGGTCGGCGCCGACCACGTAGGCGGCAGTGGGGTTCGGTTCGTAGGCACGTGCGACTCGCCCCACACCACGCGGAGCAAGATCACCGTTGGAGCGCGGGACGTCGCGAATGAACCCCTCGTCTGCCAGCGCGGCCACGACCGTGAGGACGGTCGGCTTCGACAGCCCGGTCATGCGGATCACCTCGGTTCGGCTGACCGGAGCGTGTTCGCTGATGACTCGGAACACCAGTTCGACGTTGGCGCGTCGAACCGTCTCGTGGCGGTCGGCGATGTCGATGGGACCGTTGCGACCGATTGCGGTCATTCCTTCACCGCGCCTGAGCTGAGGCCACCGACCAACCGTCGTTGGATGAGCGCGGTGAACACGGCGATCGGGATGATCGCCAGCGCGCTGGCGGCCGCCATCGGCCCCCAATCGAGGGTTCGAGCGGAGATGAACCCGCTGATGTACACGGGCAGCGTCTTCGAATCTTCACCGGAGAGGAGCACAGGGATGAGGAACTCGTTCCAGGCGAGCAGTGCCACGAAGATCGAGGTGGCAACCACACCGGGCATGGCCAGGGGAGCGATGATGTGGAGGAACACCTTCGTCCCGCTGGCGCCATCGGTGCGGGCGCTTTCTTCGATCTCGACGGGGATCTGATCGATGAAGCCGGTCATCAGCCACACAGCGAAGGGGAGGTTCAGCGATGCGTAGATCACGATCAGGGCGAGTCGGTTGTCGTAGAGGCCGAGACGGGTGACGATCTGGTAGATCGGGATCATCAGCACGATGCCGGGCATTGCTCTCACCAGTACGAGCATCGCCTCGAACGGTCGCCGGCCCGGGAACCGGCGATGTCGGGCGAGCGCGTACGCGGCCAACGTACCGATCAGCACGCTCAGCGCCGTAGACACCAGTGTGATCATGATGGTGTTGCGGTAGATGTGACCGAACTCGGGTGTCTCGAACAACGTTCGGTAGTTCTTGGCCGTCGGCTCGAAGCGGACGAACTTCGGTGGGTTGGCGTAGGAATCGACCCTGCGTTTGATGCTGGTCGACACCGTCCAGAACAACGGAAACAGGGCCACCAATGTCGCGCCGATCAAGACCGCGTACGACACGATCCGCCCCGCGCGGGAACCCCGGTTCGGCAATGATCCGCTCATGAGGACGCTCGCTGTGCCCGAAGCCACAGCACGTAGACGGGCAGCGTCAACAGACCGACGGCCGCGCCGAGCGCGGCCGCGCGTCCGGTCTCGAGAAAGTTGAAGCCTGTGTTGTAGGTGAGCAGACCAACGGTCTCGGTGGCACGCCCTGGCCCGCCGCGAGTGAGGATGAAGATGATGTCGAACAGCTTGAGGCTGTCGACGAGGCGGATCATGAGGGTGACGTAGAGCACCGGCCGCAACATCGGCAACGTGACGAACCAGAACACCCGCCACGTGGTGGCGCCATCCACCCGAGCCGCTTCGTGCGGACCTTCGGGCAACGCTGAGAGTGCCGCGAGCGTCATCAACATCACGAAGGGGATCGATTGCCACGAATCGACAAGCGCGATGGAGATGCGAGCCGCCCACTTCTCACCCAGCCACCCGATGCGCGACACCCCGACCGATTCCATCAGCCAGTTGACCACGCCGAGGTCGGTGTCGAGCATGAACCGCCACATCAAGCCGACGGCGACGGGCGTGAGCAGCATTGGCAGCAGCAGCGCCGTACGGAACAGTCGAGTGCCGCGCAGGTTGCGGTTGAGGACAACTGCGAGCCCGATGCCGATCGGCATCTGGATCGCCAGCCCGATGATGGTGATGATCACGGTGGTCAACAGTGCGGTGAGGAACGATCGATCGAACACGTCGCGCCGGAAGTTGCCGAGCCCGACGCCCCGGCCGGGCACGAAGCTGCCGATCTTGTCGCTGCGAGTGGATAGGTAGACGCCGACGGCAATCGGCACCGCGAACATCGTGGTCAGCATCAGCCACGACGGCAGGGTGAGCAGCGCCACTCGCCGCCTCCTCCGCCGCACCGTGCGGCGGGCGGAGACGGAGAGGGCTCGACGATCGGCTGCATCGACGGCGACGGTTCCAGTCATGGATTCACGGCGTCATGTCGTCGAACCAGCGTCAGTTCGGTCAGCCGTTCTCGGCGGCCAGGATCGGGGTGAGGTCCTCGTTCAGTTGATCGAGCCCCGCTTGCACATCCACCTGTCCGGACATGATCGCCGTGATCGTCGCCGTGATGGCGACATCCATCTCGGGCCACACCTTGAGCTGCGGGTAGCGCTCGATGCGACTGGTCGCCGGGATGCTGAGCAGCTCGAGGTATGGCTGCTCGGCGAGGAGCTCCTCGTCGGTCGTGATCGACGTGCGCCCGATGGCCGCAGCGCCCGATTCGAGGTATGCCCTGGCGTTGGACTTGCCGAGCACGAACTCGAGGAGCTGCCATGCCTGATCCTTGTTCTCGGAATCGGCCGGGATGCCGATGTTCCATCCTGCGAGGTGCGTGATGTCGACCTCGCCGAGCGGCATCCGGGCGGTGCCGATCTTGCCGACGTACGGCGTGAACTCGTCGCTGAGGGTGAACCCGTAGTAGCCCGAGTACTGGATGATCGAGCCGATGTCCTGAGACAAGAACTTGAACATCACGTCGTCGCCGGTGGCGCTGATAGCGCCCTCGGGGGCGACATCGAAGATCTGTTGCATGTACTCGACCGCGGTGACCGACTCGGGTGTGTTGACGGTCGGGGTCAAGTCGTCGTCGTACAGTTGGCCGCCGAAGCTCCACAGCAGCGTCATGTACCACCAGGAGGCTCCCGGCCCGAAGGCCATCATTGCCCCGTCGCCCTTGCCGGCATCCACCACGGCCTTGGCGTTGGCGATGTACTCGTCCCACGTGGCGGCGGGCTCGAGGCCCAGCTCGTCATAGATGTCGGTGCGGTACCACTGGATCATCGGCTCGGTCGACAACGTAAGACCCAGCGTGTCGCCGTCGTACTTGCCATAGTCCTGTTGGCCTTCCGAGAAGTCAGCGATGTCGTACTCGGCGCTGTTCGCCAAGTAGTCGTCGAGCGGCGTCATCGCCCCGGCGGCGCCGAATGGGGCCAGGAAGGTGTTGTCGAACTGGGCGATGTCGTACTGGCCATCTGCCTGTTCGTAGGCGAGCAACTGCTTCTGGTGCGCCTCGCCGTATGGCGTCTCGGAGAAGTTCACCGCGATGCAGGTGGACTCCTCGAACGCGGGGATGAACGATTGGATGGCGGTAGAGGAGGGGCTCGGGATCAGGAACACGCTGATCTCGCCGGCATCACCGGTCTCACCGCAGTCCTCGGGGGCTGCGTCGGTTCCAGGCGTGCTCGTGGCCGCGCCGGGTTCGGTCGTGGCCGCTACGGCGTCGGTGGTAGCCGGCGCCTCGGTCGATGACGAGGTTTCGGTGCCAGCTTCGGTGGACGCAGACGATGATGCGTCGTCGCTGCCGCACGAGGCGGCCATGACCATGGTCGTCGCAATCGCGACAGCGCTCCATCGGTGGATGCGAGCGTTCCTCCCAGTGTGTCTCACGATGTCTCTCCCCCTATGTATGCAGCGCACGCTGGCGCGGTCCCCTGACGCATAGTACGGGAGGCATCCTATTCGGTCAAGAGTGTTGACCGAATAGGATGGAACTCGCTACCATCGGCTCATGGCTGGGCCAGTGTTGCGCTCGATCGAGTCCGGTGACCAGCGAGTCGTGCTCGTGGTCACAGCACACGCAGACGACATGACGTTGTTCCTGGGCGGAACAGTGGCGGCTTGGGCAGCAGCAGGATGGAAGGTGGTGGTGATCCGGGTCACCGACGATCGATGGGATTCGGTCGGTCTCGACCAGCACGACACCATCGTTGCCAACGAGCGCGAGTTTCGTGAGGCCGCGGCGATCCTCGGCGTATCCCAGATCGTCGGGTTCGGCTACGCCACTGACATGCTCGGTGATTGCAGCGAGGTCGAGCTGCGCGAGCGGATCATCCGTGAGGTGCGCACCCACCGTCCGTACGCACTCGTCACCTTCGATCCGTACGCCGCGTACGGGGAGGACAACCAGGATCACGTGCTGGTTGCGGCTGCGACGGACGAAGCGTTCTGGACGAGCCAGTTCGATCTGCACCATCCCGAACACCGAGCCGCTGGCTTCGCACCACACGGCTGCTTCGAGCGGTGGTACTTCGGGCGCGAGGTGCAGCTCGTGACCGACGTGATCGACATCAGCGTCACCCTGGATAGCAAGATCGAAGCAGCCTGCGCGCATCGCACGATGATGCTCAACTTCCTCAACCAGCTCCGGTTGCAGGCCCGCACCGGCGGGTGGCAGGTCGAGGCGATCGACCACGCGCTCACGTCTGGCGATCCCTCGGTGGTGCTGCGAAAACTGGTGCGAGCGGGCTCGGAACGGGTGGGGGCGCGGTACGGGATCGCTGCCGCCGAGGAGTTTCGGGTCGTCCGCTTCGGCGGCATGTCGGCGCTGCTCGACCTGATGGGCACCCCGCTCTCGTGATCGCCGCACAAGGTTTCCCCACGGTCTATGGACGCGACCTGCTGGCTGGCCTCGTCCCGAGCATCGGCTCCTACCTCGTGATCACCCATCCCGAGCCATGGGCGATGCTGGAGCCGTCGCTGTCGGTTGCTGGTGTTGCTGCGCCCGTTACAGTGATCCACGCTGGCGACCTCACACCTGCGCACCTCGAACACCTCGTCGGGTCTGCACCGACTGTGGACGCCGTCGTCGGCATCGGCGGAGGATCGGCCATGGACACCGCCAAGTGGTTGCACTGGCGGCGCGAGCTGCCGCTGTACCAGGTGCCGTCGCTGCCGTCGGTGAACGCTTGCTTCACGCGAATGACCGCGCTACGCGACGCAGGAGGCGTGCGCTACGAGGGCGATGCAGTGCCGCAGCAGGTGCTGGTCGACTTCGACCTGCTCGCATCGGCCCCGCCGGCACTCGTGCGCGGCGGCATCGGCGACGTGCTGTCGTGTCACACGGCCCGCCACGACTGGCAGATCGGAGTCGCTGCAGGGCGGGATCATCCGTGGGACGACGAGGCCGCGGCGATGTCGCTGACCTACCTCGATGAGCTCGAGGCGCTCGCGCCTGCACTGGCCCTCGGCACGGACGACGGGGTGCGACGCCTGATGGAGCTCCACCGTGACATCGGGTGGCGGTGCAACGACCTCGGGCATGCCAGGTTCGAAGAGGGCAGCGAGCACTTCTTCGCCTACTCGTTCGAGGAGGTGACCGGGCGGACGATCATGCACGGCGAGCTGGTGACGATGGGCGTGCTGATCATGTCGGCCCTGCAGGGCAACGACCCCGACAGGCCGCGACGCATCGCCGACGCCGCACAAATGCGCACCGGCCTCGGCGAGCTGGGCGTCACGTGGGACGAGGTGCAAGCAGCGCTGCGGCGGATGCCGTCCTTCGTCGAGGAGCAGCAGCTGTGGTTCTCGGCGGCGAATGGCCTGGTGGTCGATGACGACGTGTTGAACACTGCGCGCGCCGCGCTGCGAGCAGACTGATCCGCTGCCGGGCCCGACGTGCATCTCATCGTCGTCGACACCCCGTTCGACACGGGACCCGTGGTCGCTGGACTCGTCGCCGATCACCGCCCGCGAGTCCTGGGCGTGGCCACGGGTTCGTCGCCCGAACCGGCGTACCGCGAGATCGTGCGGCTTGGCGAGCTTGCGCCGTCGACCGTCCTATGCTTGTTGGACGAGTACATCGGGTTGGCCCCGGGAAGCGCGCACCGATATCGCGCCCAGATCGAACGGCAGATGGGCGGACCCCTGGGGGCACTGCGAATCGAAGGTCCCGACGTGGATCGCGCCGACCTCCCATCGGCTGCCGCCGCGTACGAGCAGGCACTCGCCGACCTCGGTGGCGTTGACGTGCAGATCCTCGGAATCGGTCGCAACGGTCACATCGGCTTCAACGAACCCGGCACCTCGTTCTCGTCACGCACGCACGTAACCACCTTGGCAGCGGAGACGCGTCACGACAACGCCAGGTTCTTCGGCTCGCTGGCGGCGGTCCCGACGCAGTCGATCACACAGGGTCTGGGCACGATCATGCGGGCGCGTGCGATCGTGCTCGTCGCCGCAGGGTCATCGAAGGCGGTGGCGGTGGAATCGTTGTTCACTCGTCCGCCGTCGATCGATCTTCCGGCGAGCGTGCTGCAGTTCCACGGCGAGGTGACCGTGGTGGCTGATCGCGCGGCGTGCCATCTGCTCGAGGGGCTGCCACCCCATCCCGTCTACGTCACTCAGGAGCAACCATGACCAGCCGACTCGACACGCCAGCGGTCCTCGGAGGCAGGCCGATCCGCGACACGCCGTACCCGGCGTGGCCGATCTGGGACGACGGTGAGCGAGATGGCCTGCTGGGCGTGCTCGGTGCCGGCGGGTGGTGGCAGGGTGACGGTCGCGAGGCGGCCACGTTCGCAGCGGAGTTCGCCGCGTACCACGGTGCCCGTCATGGCCTGGCCTTGACCAACGGCACCCACACCCTCGAAGCTGCGCTGGCCGCCTGCGACATCGGCGAAGGTGACGAGGTGATCGTGCCGGCGATGACGTTCGTGGCGTCGGCGTCGGCGGCACTGGCGGTGAACGCCACGCCGATCCTGGTCGACATCGATGCCGACACCCTCTGCATCGACGTCGCCGCGGCCGAGGCCGCGATCACGCCGAGAACCAGGGCGATCGTGGCCGTCCACGTGGCCGGAGCAGCTGCCGACCTCGACGCGCTCACCGAGCTGTGCAGCCGTCGCGGGCTCCGGTTGATCGAGGACTGCGCGCACGCCCACGGCACGTTCTGGCGTGGCCGTGGCGTGGGTTCGTGGGGTGACTTCGGCAGCTTCTCGATGCAGCGATCCAAGCTGATGACCGCAGGGGAGGGTGGTGCGCTGATCTGTCAGGACGATCTGCTGCGCGATCGTGCCTGGGCCTACGCCGATTGCGGGCGAGTGAAGGGAGAGTGGTTCTACCACCACGCCACCTACGGCTCGAACCTGCGGATGACCGAGTGGCAGGGCGCGGTGCTGCGCGCGCAGCTGAAGCGATTCCCTCTGCAGAACGCGACGCGCAACGCCAACGCCCTCGCGCTGAACGCGGCCCTCGACGAGATCCCCGGGCTGCGCACGCCTCGACGCGATCCGCGGATGAATCTGCAGGGGAACTACTGCTTCGTGTTCCACTACGACGCCGATCAGTTCGCCGGCCTGCCGCTCCGCAGTTTCGAAGCGGCGCTCGCCGCGGAGGGGATCCCGATGGGTGTGTCCTACCCGTCTCTCGGGGATCTGTCGTTGTTCCGGCTCCGCAACTTCGGCCCGCGCCTGCGCGAGCACGCGCCCGCATTCGATGACGCAGCACTGCGTCTGCCGAAGGCGGAGCGCGCCGCGGCCTCCACCGTGTGGTTGCAGCACCGGCTGTTGCTGGCCGATCGCGAGGACGTGCTCGACGTGGCTCGTGCCGCGGAGCGAATCCAGATCCACGCCCGGGCGATCGCCGGCGCGTCATGATCACGCTGTTGCGATCGGCCCCGTTGCGCTTGGCGCTGCTCGGCCACGGGTTCATCGGCAAGATGCACCACCAGGCGGCGGTGGCCTGCGGGCTCGAGGTGACCCGCATCTGCCGGTCCGGCGACGACTGGCGAGCCGCGGTGGTTGCGGCCGATGTGGACGCCGTGGTGATCGGCACCCCGAACGCTCTGCACCATCCGCAGGCGATGGCGGCGTTCGCTGCCGGCAAGCATGTCCTCGTCGACAAGCCGATGGCACTTACTGTCGCCGAGGCCGACGACATGATCGATGCCGCGTCCGCGGTGCAGCGGACGTTGTTGGTCGGCCACATGTGGCGCTACCGCGACGAGGTGATCGCCATGCGTGACCGGGTCGCTGCGGGTTCGGTGGGTCGCCCGGTGCGCACGCGAGGGTATGGGATCCATGCCGGCTGGGGTCCGAGCGGATGGTTCACCGATCCCGCGCTCGCCGGCGGTGGGGCGCTCATCGACATGGGAATCCACGCGATCGACACGGCGCGGTTCGTGCTCGGCGACCCGATTCCGGTTCGGGTGGTCGCGTCCGTCGGCACGGCCCACGGCGAGTACTCGGTCGATGACGATGCCGTCGTGCTGATCGAGTGGCTGATGGCCGATGGCACGATCGTACGCAGCGTGGTGGAGTGTGGATGGTGGCAACCTCGCCTCGAAGGCGTGGAAGCCGACACCGAGGTGTACGGGACGGCGGGCCACGACCGGATCTGGCCGCAGTTCACACCGGCCACGCCCGCCGCGGACGACTACGTCCACTGCGCGCTGCCGATGTACGCCGCGCAGATGGCCGACTTCACTCGATGCTGTGCGACGAGCGAGCGGCCTGTTGCCGACGCCGATGTGGGTCGGACGGCATTGCAGGTCACCGAGCTTGCCTATCGCTCGGCGGGTCGTGCTTGGCTTCTGCCGACGGTGTGATCGGCCCGGTCGTGCGTCTGTTCGCACCAGGAGCCGAACCCAGCATCCTGCAATTCTTCCTCGACAAGTGCGGGGCCCATGACGGCCCGGCCAAGGGGCCGGCGGAGGTGGCGGCGCGGCGGGCGTCCTGGGAGCCGGACTCGGCGTCGGTGCGGTACTCGGGGCGGTCGCGTCTGCCGGACTGATCGGTCGGTCGCGCTTGTGGCCGTACCTGTTGGCGAGCGCAGTGCTTGCCGCAACGCCGTACTTCGCATTGGCCGGCATCGGTGCGCTCCTTCCGGCGGTGGCGATGTTCGTCGTGTTCGGGATGGCCGAAAGCCTGCTTCGAGTGACGACCGATGTGGGGATCCAGAGTGGAGCGCCCGATCGCGTGCTGGCACGGATATTCGGCGTGTGCGAAGCCCTCCAGATGGCCATGATGGCGCTCGGCTCGCTGATGTTGTCGGTGCTCGTGAGCGCCGTGGGTTTGAACTC
>JANOJI010000046.1:0-10438 GCA_031408175.1 Ilumatobacteraceae bacterium | reverse complement strand
TTTCCCGATTGGGCCTACCTGCGCCCGATGCTGGTGGTGTGCATAGGCGTTCACGCGGTGATGTGTCTGCTGCGAATGCTCAGGGTCACCGCATGGCTGGCTCTGCCCACCGGTCTGGTGGCCATGGCGGCACTGCTCGGCTTGATCTACTTCCGCGATTCGACTCGATTCGGCCTGCCGACGGGCGAGACCATCGAGCAGTTCCGTATCAGCATGCGGCTCGTTTGGCAGCAGTTCCCTCGCGCTGTATCGCCGGTACCGAGCGAAGGAAGCTTCGCGATCGCAGCAACCACTGCTCTGGCGTTGTGCGCCTGGCTTGCCGACTCGTTTGCATTCCGGGCCTTCGGCCGGGCGGAAGCTGTCGTACCAGCCGGAGTGGTGTTCATTTTCACGTCTGCGCTTGGAGTCAATCGCAACCGGGTGTCTGTCGCGGCACTATGGATTGGCGCAGCAATCCTCACGATCGCCGCCTTGCGTATGGCTCACGCCCGCGACGACTCGGCGTGGATGGGCAAGCGTCGGCAGTCGCTCTGGTCGGCCCTGCCGGCAGCGGTCGCCTGTGCGCTTTTCGCGACGACGGGCGCGGCGGCGGTTGCTCCGCAGTTGCCGGGCGCCGGCGACAAGGCCCTGCTCGACACCCGAAATCGCGAGGGAGACGTCACCGAAGTGGTCAGCCCGCTCGTCGACATCCGCTCCCGACTGGTCAACCGTGGCAACGTCGAGTTGTTCACCGTAGCGACGGAGAGCCCCAGGTATCTCGGCCTGTCCGCGCTCGGCCTGTTCGACGGCACGCGGTGGACAACGCTGCCAGAGAGCCTCCGCGCGGCCGACGAAACCCTTGCGCGGCCACAGCCCAACGCAGAACTCCTGCTACAACAGATCACGATCAAGAAGCTCGGCGGCCAGCTGGCTCCAGCAGCTCGCACGGCCATGTCCGTCTCATGGCAGGGTCCGACGCTGTCGTGGGCTGACGAAGCGGGCGCCTTGTACGTCGACGGTGGCCTACAACCCGGATTCCAATACCAGGTCACGTCGGCCAACTACGAACCATCAGCCGACGAACTTCGCAGCGCCACGGTCGATCGCGCCCCCGACCCGGCCTACTACGACCTGCCGAGAAGTGTGCCCGACGAGGTGCGCGAACTCGCTCAGCTGATTACCGCCCAGTCGCCGACCGCATTCGACAAGGCAAGGGCGCTGCAGGATTGGTTCCGCACGCAGTTCGAGTACTCGACGACGGTTCAGCGTGGCCACAGCAATGACGCGATGCTCAACTTCCTCAGCATCAAGAAGGGGTACTGCGAGCAGTTCTCGGCGACGTTCGCGGCGATGGCGCGGGCCGTGGGCCTGCCATCACGGGTGATGGTCGGCTTCACGCAGGGCCGGCTCGGCGCCGACGGTCTGTACCACGTCGCCGGTCGTCACGCCCACGCCTGGGCCGAGGTGTGGTTCGACGGCTACGGCTGGGTGCTGTTCGATCCCACACCGGGTCGCGGCGCCCCTGGCGCCGAGCAACACACCGGCGCAGCAGCGGAACAAGAGGAAGGCAACGGCACTCCTGGGGGAAACACCGCCCAGGCCCCGACACCGACGTTCACGCCTGCCTCTGCGCCACGCGATCGACCGGAGAACGAAGGCCCCACCGGGCCAACGACGCCGCGCAACCCGGCACTCACGAACAATTCCGGCGGCGGATCGGCCGGCGGCTGGATCCTGGTCGCAATCGTTCTGGCAATCCTGGCGTGGGTCATCGCCATGCCTCGCGTCCTCAACCGATGGTCGCGGCACCGAGCCCGAGACCCGGCAGACCGAGTGACGTCGGCCTGGGCCGCAACGGTGCGATCGCTCGCCATGGCCGGCGCCCCGCGCATCTCCGGCGCGACACCCCTCGAGTACGCCCGATCGGTCGACGTCGGCAGGGCCGAGACTGTCGAAATCGCCCGACTGGTGACGCGGGCCGTCTACTCACCTCGTGGCGTCGATGCGACTGCAGCTGAGCGCAGCGAACTATTACGCAGCGAGGTCGATGCCGCCTGTCGGGCACGCATGAGTCTGACAACCAGGTTGCTGGATCATCTCGATCCGCGATCGGCGTGGGGACGCATCACCGGCTAGGCGAGCTGACAAGCCTCATTCACCGCGGCTGCCGGCCGAACCGCCGAGACGACTGCGCACAGTGTCGCTGAGGTGGTTCAGTCCAGCCTCGCCGATTGCCGCGACATGGCGCTCGGCGATGACCAATGCAGCAATTGCGGCAATGAACGCAACGAACGACAGGTACGGGCTGACGCCGAGCAAGACAACGGTCAACACCAAGCACAACACCGTCGAGACCGAGCTGACGATCACAGCGCGGCGGGACCCGACATGGCGCGGTTTGATGTCGCGACCAAAACTCGGGTCGCGCTGGAGCTGCTCTTCGATCTGGCGCAGAATGCGTTGTTCATCCTCTGAGAGCGGCATGGCGAACTCCTGACCGATTGCCTTGCGACATCTTTCCACGATTCCGCGCCGGAGACAACGCAGGACGCGAACGATTTATGGACTAGGCGGCTCATCGGGGCCCCACTGATGGGCACCTCGCCGCACGATCCGGAGCCCACGGTCACTCACCGCGCTCGCCGGACCAATCGCAGTGGTGCCGAATCGCTTGCGAATCGCGTCGACGGTCTCCTCCGCCAGCAGCCAATGGTGATCATCGTCGGGCCGTGCTTCGAGCAGGTCGTCGAGGTTCAGCTGCTGCGACCCGGACGTGAAGTTGCTGGAGCTGACGCCGAGCAAACGCACGCCTGGCGATGCGTCAATGGCACGCAGCAACGGCTCGACGGCGGCAATGATCGCGTGTGCGGTGGAAACTCCACCCGGCACAGTGGTTGATCTGGTGATGGTCTCGAAGCCGGCGAAACGTACCTTCAACGTCAACGTGCGCGCTGCCCCACCGTGGGCCCGCAACCTTGCCGCGACCGCATCGGCGAGCCGCACGAGTTCACGAACCAACTCTGCGTGGCTATGCAGGTCAGTGGCGAACGTCTCCTCGTGGCCGATCGACTTCATCTCCCGATCCACCTCGACGGGTCGATCGTCGACGCCCCACGCCAGGCGATAGAGATGTTGCCCGTGCGCGGTGCCGAGGCTGGCCACCAACGCCGCTTCATTGAGCTCGGCGAGATCGGCGACGGTGTGCACACCGAGGCGCTGCAGACGCTGCAGCGTCGCCGGACCAACACCCCACAGAGCCTGCACCGGAAGCGGGTGCAGGAACCGGAGCTCGTGCCCCGGCAACACTTCGACGACACCCTTGCCCTCGCGAACCCCGTCAGGCGCGGCAATTGGCTTCGCCGCAACGGAAGCCAGCTTGGTGAGAAACTTGTTGGTGGCGACACCGACCGAACAGCGCAGCTGCAATTCGTGCCACACCCTGTCGCGGATCGTTTGGGCGATGACCACCCCAGGTCCATGCAGACGCAGCCCGCCGGAGACATCGAGGAAGGCCTCGTCGAGCGAGAGCGGCTCGATCAGCGGAGTGAACGACATGAAGATGCTGTGCACGTCGGAACTGACCGACGCGTACAGTGCGTGATCGCCGGGCAGGAAGACGGCGTTGGGGCACAGACGCTTCGCCGTCACACTGGGCAACGCCGAGCGCACGCCGTATCGGCGCGCTTCGTACGATGCCGCCGCGATCACACCGCGCGGACCCGTGCCACCGACCACGACCGGCTTGCCGACAAGATCAGGTCGGCGACGAAGCTCGACGCTGACGTAGAACGCATCCATGTCGACGTGCAGAATCACGCGCTGACCGGTCAGATGAGCTCCGGTCATGCGATGCGTTCGACTCGCGAGGTCGTGCGATCAGTGCCGATCACTCGGAAGTGGAACGATCCCGGCGGCTCGAGTGACCCTGTCAGCCAGTGCCCGACGGGAACGTGCACCCACTGAGGGCTGGTTGCCAGGAGTGCCGGCGCCTCAGCGCTCCCCACCGTGCGCACCTCCTCGACAATCCCATCTGGATCGGCGAGGACGACATCGCCAATCACATCCGCCGTCTCCCACGCCTCGACTCGAAGCCGCCAACCCAACTGCGGTGCCTCGACGATGACCGAATAGCGAAGATCGGCCCACCCCGCGACCGTGAGCCCGGTCTCCTCGAAGACCTCGCGGGCAAGGCCCTCGCGGATCGACTCGCCACGGTCGATGACGCCACCAGGGGGCGTCCATTCGATCGTCCGATCCCGCCGACGGTTGCCGACCAACACCAAGCCGTCCAGATCGACGCCGCCAATACGAGGGATCAAGGCCCCTCCGACGACCCAGTTCCTCATAGAGGCATTGTGCCACAGGAACACACGTTCGTAGCCGGCCTCAGCCGCCCCGTGCCCTGCGCCGGCGACGCCCACCGAAATCGGCGACCCACAGCTTGATGACGATCACGAGTGCTTCTCGCACGATCCCACCCGACATCTTCGACTCACCGGTGGTGCGATCGCGGAACGTGATCGGGAACTCGACCACCTTGCCGCCGTTTCGAACCAGTCGGTAGGTCATCTCCACCTGGAAGCCGTATCCCTCGGCAGTCACGGTGTCGAACTCCATCCGCTCCAACGCCTCGGCGCGGTATGCCCGATAGCCGGCTGTCGCATCGTTGATGGCCAAACCGAGCACGCCAGCGGCATACCGGTTCCCCCACCGTGACAGCCATCGGCGCCGCCACGGCCAATTCTCGGTGAGGCCACCCGGCACGTACCGGCTTCCGATCGCCAGGTCTGCGCCATTCTCGGCATTGGCGATCAGCGCCGGCAGAACGGCCGGATCATGGGACAGGTCAGCATCCATCTGGACGCAGACCTCGGCGCCGCGGTCAATCGCGGCTCGTAGCCCGATCCGATATGCGGATCCGAGTCCCGCCTTGCCTGATCGCCGAATGACGCCGATGTGACCAAGGGTGACGTTCAGATTCTCGGCCAGATCGGCGGTGCCGTCCGGGCTGGCGTCGTCGACGATCAGCAGGTCGGCTTGAGGTGCCGCCAGCCGTACCTCGCGGCAAAGCCGCTCGATGTTGCCCGCTTCGTTGTAGGTCGGCACGACCACGGTGACTCGCACGACCGCTGAGCCTACGATGTCGGGGTGGCCGACTCAGAGGTTCCGCTCTCCGCACTCCCGCCCCCCAAGGCACGTTTCGCCGCATTCGTGGCCATCCTGCTCGGCGGATTCGCGGGTGGCCTCATCGGCTACACGCTCGTCGAACTGCAATGTCACGGGACCTGCGCGACTCAACGCGGACTCGGCGCACTCGTCGGCGCGATCATCGCTGCGCTGGGTATGAGTGTGGTTGCCGTACTGGTGCTCCGTGCGCTTGGCGAGTGGAAAGAAATCGAACGCCGGCAGCACAGCGACAACGCGTCGTGACCGACCTCCCGCGCGAGTTGTGCGGCCTGGCAGCGCGGCTTGCGGTTGCTGCTGGAGAACTCGTCTTCGAAGGACGCAAGAACGGTCTCACGTCGGTTTCAACCAAGTCGTCCGACACCGACATCGTCACCGAGTTCGATCGCGCCTCCGAGCGTCTGATCGTTGATGGCCTGGCCGCCGACCGGCCAGATGACGCAGTGATCGGCGAAGAAGGAACCGACGCGGCGGGCGTGTCGGGGATTCGCTGGCTGATCGATCCGATCGATGGCACCACCAACTTCCAATACGACCTGCCTGGCTACGCGGTTTCGATCGCGGCGCTGTCCGGCGATCGGCCAGTGGCGGCAGCCGTGTACATCCCAGGCAGTCGCGAACTGTTCACGGCGGTCGCCGATGAAGGCGCTCAACTCAACGGCTCCCCCATCCATTGCGGCACGACGGCATCGCTCCAGCATGCACTCATCGCTACCGGTTTCTCGTATCAGGTCGAGCGCCGACGCGAACAGGCCCAACGAATCGCCCAGGTCATCCCGCGAGTGCGCGACATTCGTCGATTCGGCGCAGCGGCATCCGACCTGTGTTACCTCGCCGCCGGGCGACTCGACGTCTACTACGAGCAGTGGCTGGGGCCGTGGGATTGGGCTGCTGGTGAGCTGATCGCACGCGAGGCCGGGTGCCGAACCGGGCGTTTCGACGGCAGTCCGATCGGCCACAACGAGGTACTGGCTGCGAACCCGGTGTTGTTCGATCAGATGATCGAGTTGCTAACGGTCACCGAACCGGGGCGCAATCCTGGCATCATGTGAGCCGTGGGTACTCGCATCCTTTCCGTCGAAGACGACGAGCGCATCCGAACGGCGGTCAAACTGGCTCTCGAGGACGAGGGCTGGACGGTCGATGAGGCCGGCAGCGGCGAGGAAGCCATCGATCTCTTCCACCGTGCTTTACCCGACGTCGTGCTCATCGACATCATGCTGCCTGGCATGGATGGGTTCGAGCTGTGCCGCACGCTGCGGCGACACAGCGACGTGCCCATCGTCATGGTGACCGCTCGCAACGACACGCACGATGTGGTCGCCGGTCTCGAGGCGGGTGCCGACGACTATCTGACGAAGCCATTCGCGCCGAAAGAGCTCAGCGCACGCATTCGGGCCCTGCTGCGGCGCATCCGCCCGATCAGTCCTTCGCACGCCCGACTCGTGTTCGGCGATCTCGAAATCATTCCGGACGAGGGCAAGGTCTTGCGATCGGGCACGGAGCTACATCTCACCAAGACCGAGTTCCGGCTGCTATGCGAGCTCGCCCAGAATCCCGGCCGGGTGTTCAGCAGGGAGAGCCTGCTCGACAAGGTGTGGGGCTACGACTACTTCGGAGATGGGCGACTCGTCGATGTGCACGTTCGCCGCCTGCGCACCAAGGTCGAGGCCGACGCCGCCAATCCACGCCACGTCGTGACCGTGCGCGGCCTCGGGTATCGCCTTCAGTCGTGACCATCGCGCACGACACCGTCGGCGCAGAGCCGCCACGAGGATTCGTCAAAGCAACGATCGGTCTCTTCGTGAAATGGCGACCGGCCCGGTTCGGTCTGCGCACTCGAATCATGTCGATGTTCGTCATCGGTGCCCTGCTGCTCTCGACGTTTCTCGCCGCGATCGCCTACTCCTTCACTCGCAGCAGCCTCATCAACCAGCGCGAACGCACGAGCACCGAGCAGGCGTACAACAACGCTCGAGTCGCCCAACGCGAGATCAGCGCCAGCAACACGACCGCCAACACGATCATCGATCGCCTGCAGCAGGTCGGTGTGAACAGGGCAGCTATCAACGTCGACGGTGCCTGGGCTTCTCCATCGGCTCGATTCACCTCCGATGTCATTCCTGCGGCGATGCAGGCAAGGGTGATTGACGAACGCATCCCGGCCAAGATGATCATCTCCTTCGACGGGGTTCCGACACTGGTCATCGGAATTCCCTTGGAATTGTCGAGCGCGGCCTACTTCGAGTTCGCCGACCTGTCCGATGCCAACACGACGCTGCGTAACGTCGGGCTCAGTCTCTTGTTCGGCGGGTTGATCACCACGCTCGCCGGCGCCTTGACGGGCATGATCGCCGCGAAACGAGTCATACGTCCGCTCGGCGACGCCGCCCAAGCCGCCAAGGCCATCGCCGGCGGCCGACTCGACACCCGCCTCGAGAGCACCGACGACCACGACCTCCAGCTGTTGTCGACGGCCTTCAACGACATGGCCGAAGCACTGCAGAACAGAGTCGAACGCGACGCACGATTCGCCAGCGATGTCAGTCACGAATTGCGGTCGCCGTTGATGACGCTGGCAGCCAGCGTCGAAGTGATGCAGGCCCGACGCGACGAGATGCCAGAGCGCGCTCAGGCTGCCCTTGACCTGCTCGTGGGTGACGTCGCCAGATTCCAAGGTCTGGTTGAAGACCTCCTGGAGATCTCGAGGTTCGATGCCGGCGCAATCCGCCTGCACCTCGAGGATCTACTCGTCGCCGAGTTCGTGCGACAGGCCGTCGCCGTCAGCAGCATGCCGCGAACCAAACTGACTGTCAGCGATCGTGCGGAGGGCCTGATCATGCACGGCGACCGTCGCAGGTTGGCGCGAGTCGTCGCCAACCTGATCGACAATGCTCGGGTACACGGCGGCGGGGCCCCTGAGGTCATCGTGACCGAAGCCGACGGGGAAGGCGAACCGCTCGCGCATGTGTGGATCATCGTCGAAGATCACGGTCCGGGGGTTCCGCACGAAGAACGAAACCTGGTTTTCGAACGGTTCGCGCGCGGTGCCGTGGCGGGCCGGCGATCCAGCAGCGACGGGGCGGGCCTCGGACTTTCGCTGGTCAACGAACACGTACGAATGCACGGAGGCCGGGTGTGGGTCGAAGACCGATCCGACGGCCGGCCGGGGGCACGTTTCGTGCTGGAGCTTCCGGCGGAGGAGGTCGGAACCGGATGAGCTGTCCGACGATCAGACGACATCGAGTCAGTGCCCTCTTGCTGATGACACTGACAGCGGCTTCCTGTTCGATCGACGCCGAAACCACACCTCGCAACATTGCCGCGCGCGATCGGCGCGATCTCAGTGCAAACTTCGATCAAGCGGCGGGCGCGGCCACCGGATCCGGCCGGATCTATCTGCTTTCACCGGAGGTCATCGGTCAGCCGCGCACCCTGCAGTCGGTTGCCCGAGATGTTGGCGACACTCCCGCCAACGCCCTGCAAGCGCTGTTCGAGGGCCCCAACACCGACGAGCTTCAGGCCCTGCTCCGTTCGGCCATTCCTCCTGGCACTCGCTTACTCGATGTTGCCCAATCCGGAGGAGAACTCGTCGTCAACGTGTCCAGCGAGTTGCAGCAACTCACAGGCGAGGCGTTGATCAACGGCGTCGCCCAAATCGTGTTGACGGCATCGGAAATCACCGGCGTGACAGGAGTGTCCATTGCCATTGACGGCGTTCCGCAGCAGTGGCCGGCGGCCAGCGGAGAACTGCAGAGCGAGCCGTTGACTCGCTACGACTTCCCGGGTTGGGTGGTGTCGTCGCAACCGGCCTTTCCGTCGGTGCCGTCACCCGAACCCGTGGCCTGACGACCCGGCGGACGATCGGTTATCCGAAGAAGACTTCGGCAACATCGTGGTAGAGATGCAGATCGACGTAGCGGGTCTTACCAACGGTTTCGTCGAGGGGAATCATCGTGACATCGGTGCCGCGTAGGACGGCCATCGTGCCCCACTCCTTGTTGTGTACGGCGTCGATCGCGGCGATCCCGTAGCGAGTCGACAGCACCCTGTCGAACGCCGAGGGCGTGCCACCGCGCTGAACGTGGCCGAGCAGCACCACCCGGGTTTCCAAACCGGTACGAGCTTCGATCGCGTGTGCAATGGTGTCGGCAATCCCGCCAAGACGAACGTGGCCGAAGCGGTCGTAGATCTTCTCCCGCGTTGGCATGGTGTCCTCTCGCGGTTCGGCACCCTCGGCGACAACCACGATCGATGCGTACCTGCCGCGTTCGTGTCGACGGTGCAACAGCTCGCAGATGTTGTCGATGTCGAACGGCTCCTCGGGTATCAGTATCGCGGTTGCGCCACCGGCAATCCCTGCGTACGTGGCGATCCATCCAGAGTGGCGCCCCATCACCTCGACAATCATCACCCTGTCGTGACTCTCGGCGGTCGTGTGCAGCCGATCGATGGCGTCAGTGGCGATTTGCACAGCGGTGGTGAATCCGAATGTCATGTCGGTGCCGACGATGTCGTTGTCGATCGTCTTCGGCACGCCGACGATGGGTAGACCGAGGTCGTGGAAGAGCTTGCAGGCGACCGTCAACGAACCATTCCCACCGATGACGACGAGACCGTCGATCTCCATGTCACGGAAGGTCGCTGCCACCTGCTCGGGCCCTTGGGGATCGTCGTACGGGCTGCCGCGGCGAGTACCCAGCAGGGTGCCACCTCTGGGCAGCATGCCGCGCAACGAACGCACGTCGAGGGGCATGGTTCGGCGCTCGCGTACGCCGTCCCACGCATCGAGAAACCCGATCATTTCGTCGCCATAGTTCAGCTCGCCCTTGCGAACAATTGCCCGGATGACCGCGTTGAGTCCCGGACAATCACCGCCACCTGTCAAAATGCCGACGCGCACGTGTGCAAAGGCTAGGCCACGGCGACAGAAAAGGAGGAGATCCAGTTGGCGTGGGATGCGAACCGGCCGATCCCGTGGCGACGATTGCTACGCGAGGCGGCGATCTTCCTCGTCATCGGCACGTTGGCGATGCTGTTCCTCGTCAAGGACCCACAGGCCAGCAGCTTCGTCGGCCTTGTCATCGGAATGGCGTTCTACGTGGCCTTCGTCGCCGTGCTGTCGAAGTTCGGCTACCAGCGTCAGTCCGTGCGCGAGGCACGCGAACGTCGACACGCCGCTGCGGCCGTCTCGACATCTGCGACCCAGGCCACTCGTCATCGGCCGGCGCCAACGAGGAGAACGAGCACCGGCCCATCGCAACGACCCAATCGT
>JANOJI010000040.1:0-3647 GCA_031408175.1 Ilumatobacteraceae bacterium | reverse complement strand
GGTTCGATACGCTCATCACGCACCGCAACCTTGTGGTCGAGCGGCCAAGGGTACCGTCTCCGAGGTGCATGGCGGGTTGCCGCTGGAAGTGGCCTACTATTTGCTGAACCGCAAGAAGCGCGGCAGCACCATGCCTCCGGTGTAGTCGGTGTGATCGCCGATCAGATTGACCCGCCCAGGAGCGCGAACGTGGATCGTCATGCCAGCTTCAGGGCGGCACTGAAGCGTTCGAGGAGCGCGACGTCGAATGGGGCGCGCAGCGAGATGTTGAGCTGGTCCGCTCCAGCATCGATGTACTGGCCAATGCGGTCGAGGATCTCATCGTCAGTACCGGTCAGTACGCCTGGGCGGACGAATTCGCTGATCGCCCCGAATTGCCGGCGGAGGTTGGCTTCGTCGCTGGCGATTCCGACGTTGATCGCGCAACGGATCTGCGACGGGTCACGCCCAACGCTGTCGCAGAAGCCGTGCAGCACGGACCGCTTGTGGGCAAACACGTCAGGGCCGATGAACGGTACGTTCCAGCCGTCGGCGTGCTGCGCGGCAATCCTGAGCGTTCGCTTCTCGCCGCCGCCACCGATCCAGATCGGCAGTTTGGCTTGCACAGGCCGCGGCTCGTTGCGTGCGTTCGTCAGCGTGAAGTGAGTGCCAACGAAGTCGGTCACGTCGTCGTGGAGCAGGCCGCGCAGACACTGGACGCCTTCCTCGAGTTGGTCGAGGCGGATCCTGGCGCTGGGAAAGGCGATGCCATAGGCATCGTACTCGACCTTGGCCCAGCCGGCTCCGATGCCGATCTCGGCGCGTCCGCCCGAAAGCAGGTCGATGGCGGTGATCGCCTTGGCCAGCACTGCGGGGTGCCGGTAGCCGACGGAGTAGACCAGCGATCCGCAGCGGACCTTCGACGTCGAGCAGGCCAGCGCGGCGTGCATGCTGACGGCTTCCAGGCACGCCGCGTCGTCGGGTTTGCCCGTGGCACCGTAGAAATGATCCCAAACCGAGATCCAGCCGAAGCCCAGATCCTCGACTCGTTGCCACACGGTGCGCAGTTCATCCGGCGTCGTGTGTTGCAAGCCGACGTGGACACCGAACAATGTCATGCGTCGAACGTAGTCGACTCCACAGCAGTGATCGAGATCGGCATTCCGTGCTAATGAAGTGTCATGGCAGGCCCGCTTTCCGGATACCGCATCATCGAGTTGGCGGGAATCGGCCCTGGTCCATTTGCGGCGATGATGTTGGCCGACATGGGCGCCGAGGTCGTTCGCGTCGAGCGAGCAAAAGCTGTCAACGGTCCGGCACCCGGCACACCGCACTATGACGTGCTCCTACGAGGTCGTCGCAACATCGCGATCGACCTCAAACATCCCGAGGGGGTGGCCACCCTGCTCGACCTCGTCGCCTCTGCCGACGGATTGATCGAGGGCTTTCGGCCGAAGGTGATGGAGCGACTCGGCATCGGGCCCGACGTGTGCCTGGATCGCAATCCTCGGCTCGTCTTCGGGCGGATGACCGGTTGGGGCCAGTTCGGCTCGTTCGCCGACGCAGCAGGCCACGACATCAACTACATCTCGCTCGCAGGCGCGCTGGCCCACTTCGGGCGCGCTGGACAGTCGCCCGTGCCACCGCTGAACATGGTCGGCGACTTCGGCGGAGGCGGCATGTTCTTGGCCTACGGAGTCGTGTGTGCACTGCTTGAGGCACAACGAAGCGGGCGCGGTCAGGTCGTCGACGCCGCCATGGTCGACGGAGCAGCCCTGCTGATGAGCATGTTCTGGTCGTTCAGAAGCATCGGTCTGTTCGATGAGGATCACCGAGGGACGAACCTGCTCGACACAGGCGCCCACTTCTACGACGTCTATCAATGCGCCGATGGCGGCTACATCTCGATCGGCTCGATCGAGCCGCAGTTCTACGCCGAGTTGCTGCGGTTGACGGGCCTCTATAGCGACGCCGAGTTCTCCAGGCAGATGGACAAGTCGGCGTGGCCACACCTGAAGCAGCGGTTGACCGAGTTGTTCGCCACCAAGTCGCGCGACGAGTGGTGCGCGCTGATGGAGACCACCGATGTGTGCTTCGCACCGGTGTTGACGATGACTGAGGCGGCGCAGCATCCGCACAATGTGGAGCGCGGCACGTTCGTCGAGGTTGCCGGGACGATGCAGCCGGCCCCTGCGCCCAGGTTCTCGAGAACTGCTGCCGAGATCTCGATGCCGCCGGCGCATCCCGGCCAACACACGGTGGAAATTCTGCGCGACTGGGGCTTCGGCGCCGCCAGAATTGACGAACTGATCGCCAGCCACGCCGTCGCTGCCGGGTGATCTTTCGCACGCAACGGCTTCGAAGGGAACACTGATGGGAACACTGGTCTGCTTTCACGCTCACCCCGACGACGAGTCGATCAGCACTGGCGGCTCGTTGGCCAGGGCAAGCGCGGAAGGGCACCGTGTCGTCGTGGTCATCGCCACGGACGGCGACTACGGCGAGGTGCCCGACGACCTGGCCGACGGTGAGTCATTGGTCGACCGGAGACGCGCGGAAACGGCGCGGTCGGCCGCCGCGCTCGGCGTACATCGAGTCGAGTGGCTCGGCTACAAGGACAGCGGAATGACGGGTTGGGAACAGAACAGCGATCCGGCGTCGTTCTTGCAGGCGCCGCTCGATGCTGCGGCTCAACGGCTCGCTGAGATCCTTCGCGAAGAACGCGCCGATGTCGTCACGGTCTATGACTGGCACGGCAACTACGGGCATCCCGACCACATCAAGGTTCATACGGTCGGCCATCGCGCCGCAGAGTTGGCCGGTGTCGACAAGGTGTTCGAAGCGACGATGAACCGTGATCACATCGTGCGCATGATGGAGGCAGCTCGCCAGGCCGGTGCACCGATCACTGACGAGGACGACTTCGATCCGAACGGCGCTGCCGACGACGGCAATCCATTCGGGATGGCAGAGATCGAGATCACGCACGCGGTCGATGTCACGGCGTACCTGGACGCCAAGCGCGAATCCTTGCGCTCGCACCGCAGCCAGATCACCGATACCAGCTTCTTCCTGCAGATGCCCGACGAGGCGTTCTCGGCAGCGTTCGGCACCGAGTGGTTCATCGAGAAGGGGGCAGAGCCGGGGCTGCGCACTGGCTGGCTGTTCGAGTGACCCGCCTGTACCTCGTTCGCCACGGTCGAGCCGCTGCCGGTTGGGACACGGACCCTGATCCGGGTCTCGACGACATCGGTCAGCACCAAGCGGTGGCCGTTGCTGCTCGGCTCGCTCCCATCGGCCGCATGCCGATACTGACCAGCCCATTGCTGCGCTGCCGCGAAACGTCGGCCCCGCTCGGCGAGCTCTGGCAGGTGGTAGTCCGCATCGCGCCAGATGTCGCCGAGATTCCGTCGCCACAGGGCATCCCCATGGGGGAGCGCATCGACTGGTTGCGAGTGGCGATGCAGGGCAACTGGAGCGACCTCGGACCCCGTTACGTGGCCTACCGTGACCAAGTGGTCAGCGCCTTGTGCGCCAGGGCCGTGGATTCGGTCGTATTCAGCCACTTTGTGGCAATCAACGCAGCCATTGGTGCATCAATCGGCGATGATCGCCTGGTGGTCCGTCGCCTCGACAACTGCTCGGTGACCGTCATCGACGTCGTCGAC
>JANOJI010000622.1:0-5278 GCA_031408175.1 Ilumatobacteraceae bacterium | reverse complement strand
GGGATCGACAGTCGGGGACGATCGACGCGCTGCTGGATCTCATCCCACATCTGCTCGAGCTCGCCCGAACTCCCGTGTGCAACAGCCGTCACAGCACCGAGGCCGGCACGACAGTCGGCGCACGTCATCAGGTGGGCCTCGATTGCTGCCGCTGTGGCGGCGGAGACCGAGAGTTCGCAATAGCCGATCAACAGGTGTTCATCAATGTGAGTAGAGGTCACGTCAACGCTCCTCGGAGTTGGATGCGAGCCCGCATCATTCGTGTCTTCACAGTCCCCGAAGGGATGCCCAGCAACTGCGCCGCCTCTCGGGTGGTCAGACCATCGAGCACTGTGGCTTGGACGACGGCGCGCAGTTCGACGGGGAGTCCGTCGATCGCGCCGGCGAGGTCGCCGTGGACGACCCCGAACAGGACCAAGTCTTCTGCGGTGGTCAAGGTGGGCGCATCGGCGACCCGGTTGGACACAGGCGACCAGCGCGACCTGTGGCGCAGCACACCGATGAGCCGCCGGATCGCGATCCCCCACATCCACGCGGCCGGCTCGCCCGATGCGTCCCAACGCTCCGCGTGACGCCACACGGCCACGAACGTGTCCTGAACGGCCTCGGCAACGACGTCCGGATCCGAGCAGCGATGACGCAGCCTGGCGGTCAACCACGGCTGATGGCGCACATACAGCGCCCTCAGCGCCGAGCGATCACCAGCAGCGATCGCGGCAACCAGTTCCGCATCGCTCCACACTGTCTGGTCACCACGCACACCTACACAGTCGCGCACATCGGCCGAACCGGTTCACGCACCGAGGGCAGTGGAGTGTTTCGCGCCACGCCGGGTGGGCTCGAAACACTCCACCAGGGCTTGGAGCACCAGGTGGGTCGCATGGTCTGGCTGCGACATCGGGCAGTACGGTCACGGCGTGGCAGCTTCGAAGTCACCCGCCATCGAGATTCCGGTCGGTGACCGCATCGTGCGGATCTCCAACCCGGACCGCGTGTACTTCGCGACGCGCGCCGAGACGAAGCTCGACCTTGTCAACTACTACCTCAGCGTCGGCACCGGCATTGTCAATGCGCTGCGCGAGCGGCCGTGCATGCTGCACCGCTTCCCGACCGGAACCAGCGGCGAGAAGGTCCATCAGAAGCGTGTGCCCTCGGGGGCCCCACCGTGGCTCGGAACAGTCCGCCTGCACTTCCCCCGCTACGGGCTACACGCCGACGAACTGTGCGTGACCGAGCTCGCCGAGGTGATCTGGGCGGTGCAGATGTCGACCGTCGAGTTCCATCCGTGGAACTCGCGTCGGGCCGACACCGAGAAGCCCGACGAATGGCGAATCGACCTCGATCCGATGCCGGACTGCCCGTTCAGCACCGTGCGGCGAGTCGCCCATGTGGTTCACGAAGTGCTCGACGAACTCGGCGCTGTCGGGTGGCCGAAGACCTCGGGCGGCAAGGGCATGCACATCTATGTGCGCATTGACCCGTCGCACGGGTTCACCGATGTACGGCGGGCAGCGCTTGCCTTCGCCCGCGAGGTCGAGCGGCGCGCCCCCGTCGACGTGACCACGACCTGGTGGCGCAAGGACCGTGATCCGGCGGCACTGTTCGTCGACTACAACCAGAACGCGCGGGACCACACGATGGCCGCCGCCTACTCGGTGCGCGGGGTGCCCGATGCCCGCGTGTCGACGCCCATCGGGTGGGATGAGATCGACGATGTCGAGCCTGCCGAGCTCACGATCGCCACCGTGCCGCAACGCTTCGCGGTGATGGGTGACCTGCATGCCGGTATCGACGAGTCGGTCTTCGAGATCGATCAGCTCATGGAATGGGCGGAGCGGAACGAGCATGCGGGTGCCGTCGATATCGGCAACCCGGACTCGCCCGACGACTGATCCACCTCAGTGGAGTGTCTGGCGCCCGCCCGGGTGGGCTTGATGTCAAACACTCGTTGGATCCGCTCGACCAACGACGGAACTCTGCAGACGTCGTAGCATCACGCCGTGCGAAGAGCGATCATCCTGACCGTCGACGACGATCCCGCCGTGTCGCAGGCGATCACTCGAGATCTGCGCTCGCGTTATGGCGAGCGTTACCGCCTCGTGCGCTCCACATCGGGTGCCGAGGCGCTGAGCTCGCTGGAAGAATTCGCGCGCCGCGATCAGTCCGTCGCCCTGATCGTGTCGGATCACCGCATGC
This sequence comes from Ilumatobacteraceae bacterium, assembly GCA_031408175.1. Lineage (GTDB taxonomy): Bacteria > Actinomycetota > Acidimicrobiia > Acidimicrobiales > Ilumatobacteraceae > JAENVT01. The sequence goes on along the minus strand of JANOJI010000622.1, from coordinate 3,082 downwards.
CCGAGATGACCGGCATCGAGCTGCTTCGACACTCGAAGGTGCCAGCACCCGACGCCAAGCTCGTGCTGCTCACGGCGTATGCCGACACCGACGTAGCGATCAAGGCGATCAACGACATTGGTCTTGACCACTACCTCATGAAGCCGTGGGCGCCGCCCGAGGAGCGGTTGTTCCCGGTCATCGACGACCTGCTCGGCGACTGGGAACTCGAGAACAGCCATCGCTTCGACGGCGTTCGAGTCATCGGCAATCGGTGGTCGGAGCGCAGCCACGACACCAAGATGTTCCTCGCCCGAAATCACGTTCAGTACCAGTGGCTCGAACTCGAACGCGACGCCGAAGCGCGTCGTCTACAGGCGTTGTTCGGAGGTGCCGACCAGGAGCTTCCGCTCGTCGTGCTTCCCGATGGCACGATCCTCCACGGAGCCGGCCCTCGCGACATCGCCAACGCCCTCGGGCTGCACACCAGCGCCGAGTCGACCCTGTACGACCTCGTGGTGATCGGTGCCGGCCCGGCGGGCCTGGCCGCTGCCGTCTACGGCGCATCGGAGGGTCTTCGAACAGCAATCATCGAACGCGAGGCGCCCGGTGGCCAGGCTGCGCAGAGCGCTCGGATCGAGAACTACCTCGGCTTCCCGAACGGGTTGAGCGGCGCGGACCTGTCGCATCGGGCCTCCACCCAGGCCCGCAGACTGGGCGCCGAGATGGTGTTGGCCCGCAACGTCGAGGGACTCGAGCAGCATGGGTGTGTGCATGGTGTGCGTTTCGATGACGGCAGCGAGATCGAAGCGAGAGCAGTCGTCGTGGCGACGGGAGTGTCGTACCGCCTGCTCGAGGCACCGGGTCTCGCCGAGCTGACCGGACGAGGCGTGTTCTACGGAGCAGCGTCGAGCGATGCACCCGCCACCGAGGGCGACGACGTGTACATCATCGGCGCCGCGAACTCGGCAGGGCAGGCAGCGCTCAACCTGGCGCGCTATGCACGTCGCGTCGTACTGCTGGTGCGCGGCGACGCGCTGGAGAAGTCGATGTCGCAGTACTTGGTCGAGCGTGTTCACGCTGCCGACAACATCGAAGTGATGCTGCACACCGAGGTCGGTCGCGGCGGCGGCGACGATCACCTCGAATGGCTCACCCTGGTCGATCGCCTGACCGGCGCCGAACAACAGGTCAAGGCGAACTGGCTCTACGCGTTCATCGGCGCCTTCCCTCGTACCGATTGGCTCGGTGAGTCGATCGCTCGTGATGCCAAGGGCTTCATCCTCACGGGGCCCGATATGACAGCGCTGGACGGAGGCGGCGGCTGGACACTGCAGCGACCGCCGTTCCTGCTCGAGACGAGTCGACCCGGAGTGTTCGCCGTCGGCGATGTTCGACTCTCGTCGATGAAGCGCGTTGCATCGGCTGTCGGCGAGGGATCCAGCGCCGTCAGCCTCGTGCACCTGTACCTGGAGACCGTCTGATGCTCATCGACGACCTGCGTGCAGCCTTCCTCACCAGCGGTCTCAGCGATCAGCAGCTCGACGAGTTGCTGGCTGTGGGCCACGAGCACTTCTTCACACGGGGCGACGAGCTGTTCCGCGAGGGCGAGGCCGCCGACTTGTTGTGGATCCTCCTGGAGGGACAGCTCCAACTGGTGCGTGGCAGCGTCAACGAGACGATCGTGCTGGCCACCATGAATACACCCGGTCAGTGGGCCGGTGGATTGCGTGCGTGGGGTGACGCCAGCAGCAGCGCCGGGTATCGCGCCACCGGAATCGCCATCACCGATGGCCGAACATTCAACGTGCCGTCCGACGACCTCGGCCGCCTCCTCGGCGAGTGGTTCCCCTTCGGCAAGCACATGGTCGTCGGCGTCTACCAAACCGTTCGAGGCATCGAGGCTGCTGCACGCCAACGCGAGTCCCTGGTCGCGCTCGGCACGCTGGCGGCTGGGCTTGCCCACGAGATCAACAATCCCGCTGCCGCGTCGCTGCGCGCAGTCGAGGCGCTCGGCCAATCCTGCGACACGATGCTGTCGTCGCTCGTCAACCTTGCCGAGAAGGTGATCGGTGCGGAGCAGTACGTGGCCCTCGATCGCCTGCGTCGGCAGTTGGCAGCACCATCAGTGGTCGACGACGGTGCGATTGCGACCATGGATCGCGAGGAGATCATCGGCAACTGGCTGGAGGGTCGAGGAGTCGACGACGCTTGGAAGATGGCCCCGCTGTTCGCCTCGGTTGGCGCAGATCGAGCGTGGTTCGAGGAATGCGAATCCATCTCCGGGCCCGATGCGCTGGGTGCGGCATTGCATTGGATCTCGTCGACGATCGATGCCTCCGCCCTGCTCGCCGAGCTGACCGATACGACGAAGCGCATCTCCCATCTCGTCGAGGCGGTGAAGTCCTACTCGCAGATGGATCGCGCCGCGCTACAACGCATCGACATCCACGACGGAATCGAGAGCACCCTCGTCATGCTGGCTCCGAAGCTTGCGGGCATCGAAGTGACACGTGCCTTTGGCACCGACGTCCCGCTTGTCGAGGCGTACGCCGCCGAGTTGAACCAGGTGTGGACCAATCTCATCGACAACGCCATCGATGCGATGGAAGGGCACGGCACGCTGCGGTTGATGACCAGGGTCGAAGACGGTCGCATCGTCGTTGACATCGTCGACAGCGGCCACGGAATGACCTCCGATGTCCAGGCCCGCGCCTTCGAGCCGTTTTTCACCACCAAAGATGTTGGCAAGGGCACAGGCCTCGGTCTCGACATCTCCCGGCGAATCATCATCGAACGCCACGGTGGCGAGATCACCTTCGACTCCACGCCGGGAGCAACCACCGCCCACGTCCGGATACCCATCTCGCGCCAAGACGCCGGTCGCCCCGCCGCCAGCGTCAGTGGAGTGTTTGGCGCCCGCCCGGATGGGCCTGAAACACTCCACTAGCGACTGGATCTGTGGTGTCGAAGGGGGGACTTGAACCCCCACGAGATTTCTCTCACCAGCCCCTCAAGCTGGCGCGTCTGCCTATTTCGCCACTTCGACGTGGATGGGGTATTGAGGATAACGCAGGCTTAGGTGCGGACCAACAGGAATCCG
>JANOJI010000571.1:0-4352 GCA_031408175.1 Ilumatobacteraceae bacterium | reverse complement strand
CGCATCTGCCTCGCCGATGGCGTGCCACTGGTCAACATCGTGCGCAAACCGGAGCAGGAGGACATCCTCCGTGCGCTCGGCGCCACCCACGTCTGCAATTCCTCGTCGCCGACGTTCACCGAGGATCTGACCAAGGCACTCATCGACACCGGGGCGACCATCGCGTTCGATGCCATCGGCGGCGGCCGGTTGGCCGGCCAGATCCTGGCGTGCATGGAAGCTGCGACCAGCGCCAATGCCACCGAGTACAGTCGATACGGCTCCGACGTGCACAAGCAGGTCTACATGTACGGCATGCTCGACCGCAGTGCGACGGAGTTCACCCGCAACTTCGGTATGGCCTGGAGCGTCGGCGGTTGGCTGCTGACCCCCTTCCTCGGCAAGTTGGGCCTCGAAGGCATCCAGCGGTTGCGCGCCAGGGTGGTGGCCGAGTTGACCACCACCTTCGCCAGTCATTACACCGACGAGGTCTCCCTCGCCGGTGCGCTGAATCTTGATGCCATCAGGACCTATGCCCGTCAGGCCACCGGCCAGAAGTTTCTCATCCGGCCGGCGACCTGATCCGAGTTGCGTTCAGGCTGCAACGGCCAATCCGCTGAGCATCTGATCGAGCACTTCTTGACCGGGCTCTGCCGGCACGGTGACCGAGGCGAACAAGCGGATCTGCTCGAACGCACGGGCGACATGCGACGCTCCGATCACCGGTGTGTGGCAACCGGCGATGCTCGTGACTCCCAGCGATTCGACCCGGCTGACCGAGCGCTGGTACTTGACGTCATCGAGCATCGAGAACCACGGGCTGACGTACTGATGGAACATCGCCATGCCGTCGTGCCAGAAGGCCGGGTCGATCTCGTCGACATTCCGTGCCGCGATGAAGAGGCGTCGATGTCAGGCTTCGACGACCTTCTTCAATCCCTCGAGCGTTGCGGTCCAGTTCTTCTCGTAGTCGCCGCGACTTGCGCGATCCGCATCGGTGACGCCACCGTTGAGGTTCGATTACTCGAGCATGACCGTGGTCCGTTCCATGGCGCCGCCCTTGGCATCTGCGACGGTGATGCTGACCACGTGATAGTTGTCAGGCACATCGTCGGTGCCACCCAACGGGCTCCAGTGTGAGTAACTCATCTCCACTTCTGGCTCGAAGGAGATGATCTCGCCCTTGTCCTCGTAGGGCTTGTCCTTCCAGGTGCCGGAGAACGTGATCGGATGACCGACGTGCCAGTCGGTTTTCACCGTGGCGCCCATGAAGTACTGCTTGACCAGTTCGGGGTCGGTGAGTGCGTTCCAGACCTACTTGCGCGGCCTGTCAATGACAACCGCAGCGCTCGCTGTTGTTTCGGGCATCCTCGTACCTCCTGGTGACATTGCACCGTGCCGTCACAGCTACCCACGCCGCTCCGAGACGAATCGTGCGCATGACGGGATGCTCTAATCGAGTCATGTCACGAGTGTTGTTCACCGGTGGGCCCATCGTCACCTTCGAGGGGCCACCGGTGACCGCCCTTGCCATCGACGGCGACCGGATCGTGGCGATCGGCGACGACGCGCTGTCGTGGTCATCGTCGTTCGACGAGGTCGTGCATCTCGATGGTCGAGCGGTCGTTGCAGGTTTCCGCGATGGCCACGCTCATCCACTGCACGGTGGAATCAACCGCAACGGACTCGACCTCACCGGTGTCGGGTCCTTCGACGAGGTGATCGAACAGGTACGTCGGTGGGCCGAGGCACACCCGACGGATCCATGGATCGTCGGGCATTGCTACGCACCACCGCTGCTGCCCGGGGGCCTCGGGCAGGCCGAGTGGCTCGACGTTGCGTGCAGTGACCGCCCGGTGGTGCTGTTCCCCACCGACTATCACGCCCTGTGGGCCAACAGCATGGCGCTGGCCACATCCGGGGTCATGGCGTCGACGCCCGATCCCGACCTCGGCACGATCGTGCGCCACGCTGATGGACGGCCGATTGGGATGCTGCTGGAGCATGGAGCAATGCAACTGGTCGAGCGGCACATGCCGGCCGTCAGTAGGGCAAGCCGCGACCGTGGCCTGATCGAGGCGATGAGCGCGATGACGCGCGAAGGCATCGTCTGGGCCCAAGATGCCTTGGTAGAACCCGACGAACTCGAGGTGTACGCCGACGGTGCGCGCCGCGGGCTCCTGACCTGTCGGATCAACGCAGCCTTCAAGGCGGACCCGGTGAATTGGATGGCTCAACGATCAGGGTTTGTCGACGATCGGCGCACGCTCGAGGGCGATGCCACGGCGGCGTCATCACTGACCGCTCGGACGGTGAAGTTCTTCGCTGATGGCGTGATCGAGGCCGGAACCGGCTTCCTGCTCGAACCGTACGAGGACACGCCGCATTCGTGTGGGCTACCGAACTGGTCGGCGGACGGCCTGAAGGAGGCCGTTCGGGCGTTCGACGCCGACGGCTTCCAGATCCACATCCACGCCATTGGCGACGGTGGTGTGCGCATGGCGCTCGACGCGATCGAGCATGCAGCGCACCTCAACGGAGCCCGCGACCGGCGACCGGTGATTGCCCATACCCAACTCGTCCATCCGGCGGATAGAGCCCGGTTCGCCGCACTCGGAGTGATCGCCAACTTCGAGCCGTTGTGGGCATGCCTCGACGATTCGCAACTCGACCTGACGATGCCCCGGCTGGGACCGCAACGCAGCATGCTGCAATACCCCATCGCCACGCTGGCCACGCTCGGCGCGCCGGTCAGTTTCGGCTCTGACTGGCCGGTGTCTTCCCACCGTCCTCTCGACGGCCTCGCGGTAGCGGTCACCCGGCGCAACGACAGAGGTGAGCCGCTCGGCGGCTGGGTGCCCGAGGAGCGGATCCCCATCCTCCAGGCGATCCATGCCTACACCGCCGGCAGCGCGTTCCAAGCCTTCGACGACGATGCCGGCGCCCTAGCCGTCGGTGCCCGCGCCGACATGGTGGTACTCGATAGCGACATCACCGCGATCGCCGGCGACGAGATACCGGGTGCGACCGTCGACGAGACGTGGGTGAGTGGCACGAGGGTCTTCCACCGCTGACCCGGGGTGGCAACATTCTGGCGTGGACATCACCGGGATCTCGGCCGCGCAGTTGTCGGACTCGATCCATGCTCGCGATGTGTCGTGTCGCGAGGTGATGGCCGCCTATCTCGACCGGATCGACGAACGCAACCCGGCGGTGAACGCAATCGTCAGCCTGCGCGACCGCGACGATCTACTGGCTGAAGCAGCGGCGTGCGATGACGAGCTCGTCGGCAATACCTCCCGTGGCTGGATGCATGGCATGCCGCAAGCCATCAAGGACCTCTCCGAGACCAAGGGACTGCGAACCACGATGGGCTCACGCTTGCTCGAACATTTCGTGCCCGACTTCGACTGTCTGATGGCGGCACGCATGAAGGAAGCCGGATGCATCGTGATCGGCAAGACCAACGTGCCCGAGTTCGGTCTCGGGTCGCACACGTTCAACGACGTGTTCGGCACCACGCGCAACCCGTTCGACCTCACGCGCACCGCAGGTGGCAGCAGCGGCGGTGCAGCGGTGGCATTGGCCACGCACATGCTGCCCGTCGCCGATGGCAGCGACTACATGGGATCGCTGCGCAATCCGGCGGCGTGGAACAACGTGTTTGGCTTCCGGCCCAGCCAGGGCCGTGTGCCCGGCTGGCCGGAGCGGGACAACTACCTCGCCCAGCTCGGCACCGAGGGGCCGATGGGCCGCACGGTGCTGGACGTCGCCATGTTGCTCGGTACGCAGGCCGGCTATCACCCGGGGGCGCCGCTGTCGCTCGCTGGTCGCCTCGACGAGTTCGCGACCGTCGACCAGGCGCGAGGAGCGTTGGCGCACCAGCCGGCAGGAACGCGCGTCGGCTGGCTCGGCGATCTCGACGGGTACCTGGCGATGGAGCCAGGCATCATCGATCGTTGTGACGCGGCCCTTCGAAGCATGGAGGCAGCGCTCGACTGCACGGTCGAGCCAACCAAGTTCGACATGTCGCCCGCACGCGTGTGGGAGGCCTGGCTGATCTGGCGCTACTTCCTGGTGTCGGCGAACCTTGCACCGATGATCACCTCGCCGGCTCGGCGCGAGCTGATGAAGCCTGAGGCACTGTGGGAAGTGGACCATGGCCTGCAGGTCACTGGCCCGCAGATCACTCGTGCGGCGGTGGAGCGCACGTCGTTCTATTCGAGCATCACGGCGTTGTTCGATCGCTTCGACGTTCTCGCCCTTCCCACTGCGCAGGTGTGGCCGTTCGATGCAGCCGAGCGATGGCCGCGCCGCATCGGCGAGCGTGAGATGGATACCTATCATCGATGGATGGAGGTCACGTCATATGC
>JANOJI010000570.1:0-5235 GCA_031408175.1 Ilumatobacteraceae bacterium | reverse complement strand
GACGGAGAGACTCGAACTCTCACTTGCAGCGTCCTAAGCGCTGTGCCTCTGCCATTGGGCTACGTCGGCTTCTGCCTGCACCACGTCTCCGTTTGCGCGTGGCAATTCGAACAGAGCATACGAAGATTCAGAAGTGAGTTGTTTGAACGATCACCGTCAATGTGATCCAGCTCAAGCTGAATCGGATGGCCTCGCCACTCCGTCAATCCGCAGGCTTCGCAACGGGCCTCCTTCAAACCTGACCGGATCAGCCGCCCACGCAGTCGCCCGCTTGAGGTGTAGGTGGAACTGCGGACCAGGATCTGCTCAAGGGGCATAGGTCGACCTCCCGTGTTTGCACCGGGGTCGCGCATCCAAGCCCTCGGATCGTGGTGCGCGAACTGAAGACCCAATCGCCGGACGTGAAGTTTGATGTGCTGGTGAGTGCCGCCGCCCTCATTCAGGCCGAGCCGAGTGATCACTTCCGAGAATGAGCGAGATCGCTGGACAGCATCAATCAGGTCTTCATCGGTCCAACTGCGTTTGGCGCCCATTCCCGCAACCTATCGGGACAACGAACGTATGTACTGCGTATCCGGTTAACTCCAGTGGCGGCTACGCTGTGTGGTGATGGACGAGTCGTGGCCTCGGGCGGGTGTTGACTATCCGGGGACGTGGCAGTCGTTTGAAGCGTGGTTCCCTGACGACGCAGCGTGCGTCGAGTATCTAGCGAAGCTGCGGTGGCCTGACGGGTTCCGCTGTCCGGTGTGTTCGGCGGCGGATGCCTGGCGGACCAAGCGGGGGCTGTGGATGTGCCGGTCGTGTGGCCGCCAGACGTCGGTGACGGCCGGGACGATCTTTCATCGCAGCCACTATCCGTTGCGAACCTGGTTCGCGGCGATGTGGTTCGTGTGCGCTCAAAAGACCGGGGTCTCAGCGCTCGGTCTGCAACGCGTGCTCGGCTTCGGATCGTATGAGACGGCGTGGACCTGGATGCACAAGCTGCGCCGAGCGATGGTCCGTCCCGACCGCGAGCTCCTCGGCGGTGACGGCGTCAGTGTAGAGATGGACGCGACCTTCATTGGGGGCCGCACGCTGGGCAGACGCGGTCCGCGCTACGTCAACAAGACCGAAGTGGTGATCGCTGTCGAACGGGCATACCCCGCCGGGTTGGGTCGAGTCCGACTCCGCCAGATCGACATGGCCAACCGCAAAGAAGAACTGTTCAACTTCACCCGCGACGTCGTCGCCCACGGATCGATCCTATGCACCGACGGCGAAACCTCATACCCGGCGATCGCCAAACGGCTGCAACTCGTGCACTACCCAGTGATCGTGCACCGCACCACCGACGCGGCCCACGATCTGCTCCCAGCCGTGCACCAAGTCGCCTCGCTCGTCAAACGATGGCTGGCCGGCACGATGCACGACGGCCAATCCGACACCCACCTCGCCTACTACCTCGACGAGTACACGTTCCGGTTCAACCGCCGCTCGAGCCGCTCCCGAGGGCTGCTCTGGTATCGGCTGGTGCAACAAGCCGTCAACACCGACCCCCATCCCCTGGACGTCCTCCAACACAGATCTAGTAGTTACTGGAGTAAAGCAGAGACGCAATACGTATGTTCGTAGTCCTTCATCAAGAAATTGACGTCACAACCTCCGCAGCTACCGCCCTGCCGTCGAGCGCGCATCGGTCGGCGGTGGCGACCTTGTGGACGAGGTTGCCGATCGCGAACACGCGGTCGCGAGATGTTCGGAAGGCCTCGTCGACGGACGGCCCTTTGATCTCCGGATTCATCGTCAACCCGCTGTGACGCGCCAGCTCGTTGTCGGGGATCCAGTCGCCGGTGAACACCACGGTGTCGCACTCGATCGTGCGCCCATCGGTCAACACGACATGCTCCACCCGTCGTCGACCGACGATCTCGGCGATGTCGACACCTGTGAGCACGGGTACTCGGCGCGCTGTCGCGGCCGCAAGCCTCAGCACGCGATACGACTGGTGGTGGCGGAGCGGTGTCACCATCGCGACGGATCGGCAACCGACGTGGGCGAGAGTCAGGATTGCCGAGAAGCTGACGTGCTCGGCGCCGACGATCACTGCTCTCGTGCCAACCCGCAGACCGGCCATCGCCAGTTGCTGTAGCGACCCGGTGGTGAAGATCCCGGAAGGTCTGTCGCCGGGGACGAGCCGCGCCGCGCGGGGTCGTTCGCGAACGCCGGTGGCGAGGATGACGGCGTCGGCGTCGAGGTCGTCGAGCGAGAACACGGCAGCGCCGCGCCGCAGATCGACGTCGGCCCGTGTGGCTCGTTCGACCAACGTTCGGGCATAGCGCGGACCCGACATCAGCCGATGCAGATCGAGCATTCCGAAGCCGAGATGATTGGTGTGCCGAGGGATTCCGCCGGCCTGCTGCTCGCGCTCGTAGACCGTTACGGTGCCGACCCCGAGGCGGCGCAAGGCGATGGCAGCCGAGAGTCCAGAGGGCCCGCCACCGACGATCGCGACGCTGCGATCCGCCAGGCTCACGGTGCCACGCTCCACCCGGTGAGCTTGCACAGTTCGGCTTGGCAGTAGAAGCCCTGGCAGCGTCCGGCCAACGCTCGTGTGCGCCGACGCAATCCGTCGAAGTCGACTGCAGGAACCGCAGCGGTACACGCCGCTGTCACCTCTCCGACAGTCACCCGTTCGCAGTGGCAGACGATCTGTCCTCCACGTTGGTACGGCCGTTCACCAACCTCGCCGAGCGGCATCATACGGATCGCATTGAGCTCCTCCTTGCGACTGGCGGTGAGCCCGCACTCGACCAATCTGGCGAGCGCTTCTTCGGCCAGCGCCATCGCCGCAGTCAGACCCGTTGAGCGGATGCCGCCAAGGCATACGTACCGCAGATCTGTTTCGTGGCTGATCTGGTAGTCGCTGTGCTCTGTGGCTGCCCGGAGCCCGGCGTACACGGCGGTCACTTCTTCATCGATCAGCGCAGGAAGTATTCGGCGCCCCTTCTCGAGCAGACTGTCGATGCCGCCGCGTGTCGAGCCTGTCGCGCCCTTGTCGTCGATGTCATCGGCCGTCGGTCCGAGCATCACATTGCCGAACACGGTAGGAGCGACGAGCACACCTTTGGTGTGCGATGTCGGCACCGGAAGCACCGTGCCGTTCAACAGCGGTCGGGCGAGCTTGTCGAACACGATCAGTTCACCGCGGCGCGGCCGGATCGTGAACCCATCGAGACCCAGCGAGCGGTGTAGGTCATCGCCTCGGAGGCCAGCGGCATTGACGACGAATCGACAGCGGATTCGTTGTCCATCAGCTGAAGTGATCGTGGTGACGTCGGTGCCCGGGTCGCACGCTGCCACGTCGCGATTCACGACTACATGCGCGCCGTTTGCCAGCGCTTCGTGGGCAAACGCCAGCGGGGTCGACCATGGATCGATGATGTGCTCATCGGGAACGATCATCCCGCCGGTTGCTCCCGGGCCGAGGTGTGGCTCGTTCTCGTACACCGTCGTGTGATCCACGATCTGGGTGTGCTGGTACCCGTTGGCCTTGGCCTTCGCATCGATCGTGGCGAGGGTCGCCGCCTGCTCGTCGTCCCACGCAACCAGCAAGGCGCCGACCTCTTCGATCGAAATGCCAACCGACGGCGCGTACTCGCGCAACAGTGCATAGCCGCGGGCGACGAGCCGCGCCTCGATCGACCCAGGCGTCGCGTCGAACCCGGTGTGCAGAATTGCCGTGTTCGCCTTGCTCGTCCCTGCGCCGAGATCGTGCCCAGCCTCGAGGAGCGCGATGGAGAGATCGTGATGTGAGAGCAGGCGAGCCGCTGCACAGCCGACCACGCCACCTCCCACGACGACGACGTCGTAGATCGTGTCGCTATGGCCGCGTCGGTCGTCGGTGCTCACAGGTCCATCGTCGCTGCCGCGACCCGTTGCCACGCGGCCAGGCGCTCGGCGGCCTCATTGGCGCCGATGCGCGGTTCCACCACGACATCTGGGCGCCACACCGCGGAGCTGAGCTGGTCCTGCGAGGTTGGATTGGCGCCCAGATCGGCGAAGGCGGCGACGCCAAGGGCGGTCGCGTGCGGTGAGGGGTAGACCTCGACGGGAGCTTGCAGCAGGTCGGCCTGGGTCTGCAGCAGCACGCGGCTACGCGTCAGTCCACCGTCAACACGAAGCCGGGACAGCGGCGAGCCGAGATCGCGTCCGGCTGCCTGGGCGAGCAGGGCGACCTGAGCCGTGATTCCCTCGATCGCGGCCCGAACCAGGTGGCCGCGTTCGGTGCCCAGCGTCATGCCCGTGAACGAAGCCTTGGCCTGCGGTTTCCAATATGGCGCTGCCAGACCGGCGAGTGCGGGGACAAAGGTGACGCCGTCTGTTCCCTCGACCGAGGCGCCGAGCCGATCGAGGTCGGCGGGCTCGGACATGATGCCCATGTCGATCAGCCAGGTGACCGCCGCGCCCACCGTGTACACCTGGCCGTCGAGGCAGTAGGTCAGGTGGTCGCCGATCCGCCACGCCGGGCAACCGACCAGACCGTTGCTCGACCGAGTCGGCTTGTCGCCGGTGCAGGCCAGCATGAACGCTCCAGTGCCGTACGTACATTTGGCTTCACCGGCCTCGTGACAGTGCTCGGCGAACAGTGCAGCTTGTTGGTCGACACAGGTTCCGGTGACGGGCACCGAGCCACCGAACAGCGAACACTCGCCGAGCGGTTGGGCGTTGCCGACGACTATGGGCAGCGTCGTCGGATCAATACTGAAGATCTCGCAGGCGCGCTCGCTCCACTCTCCGGTGTCGAGGTCGAGCAGCAGCGATCGGCCCGCAGTGGCGATATCGGTCGCGAACGCGCCACAGAGCCGATGCAGCATCCACGTATCGGTGGTCGAGATCGTCGGTCCGCCACCGACCTGCTCGCGCAGCCACACGATCTTCGGGGCGACGAAGTACGGGTCGAGTTCGAGGCCGGTGTGTTCGGCGAGAAACCCGGCGTGATCGCGGAGGCGTTCGCATATGACCTCGGAGCGACGATCCTGCCAGACGATCGCTGCCCCGCTCGATGTGCCCGTCGATCGGTCCCATGCCATCACAGTCTCACCCTGGTTGGCCAGCCCGATCGCAGTCAGACTCGGATGCCCGGCAGCAGCCAACGCCTCAGTGCCGGCCGCGATCACGCTGGCCCACAACGCTTCAGGGTCGAGTTCGACGGCGCCATCTGACGATGCTCGAACGTCGATCGACGCCTCGGCCAGC
>JANOJI010000530.1:0-3596 GCA_031408175.1 Ilumatobacteraceae bacterium | reverse complement strand
TCGGAGGGACGCACGACTGCAGGGTGTAGATGAGGATGGCCGCGAAACGCGACCGTGGGCGCCGACCGGCGACCTGCACCGACTCTGTCATCGGACGAGCTCCCGGAAGAGGCTCTCGAGGGAGTCGTCGAGGGCGCGGACTTCGAGCAGCCGCACCGACGCCTCGCGGGCGAGGCGCGGAAGCGCTGTCGCCAGGTCGCGGGCGTGCACGGTTTGGATGATGAGCCCATCGCGCGACGTGTCGAACGTGACTCCAGCGACAGATTCGACCGCGATCAACGCTGCCGCCAACCGGCGGCCATCGTCGGAGCGCACCAGCACGTGCCGGGGCCGGTCATCCATCGCATCGCGAATTGCGTGACGGCCGCCCGCCGCGGCCAGCCGCCCGTGAATCAGCACGATCACCCGTTCCGCCATGCGCTCGACCTCGTTGAGGACATGCGAACTGACGATCACTGTCCGTCCATCCGCGCCCAGCTGCTTGAACAGCGCGATGAGATGCAGCCGTTGCACGGGGTCGGCGCCATTCAGGGGCTCGTCGAGCACGAGCACCTGCGGGTCGGTCACCAGAGCAGCGGCGATCTTGGTGCGTTGGCGCATTCCTTTGCTGAAGCCGTCGACGCGACGATCGGCGACGTCGAGCATCGCAACGCTCTGCAGTGCTCGGTCTGGCGCAGTGCGGTCGGCGACACGGTAGAGATCGGCGGTATAGCGCACCAGTTGCCGGGCGGTGAGGCCGGTCGGCACTGCTTCGTCCTCGGGCACCAGAGCCATGCGAGCGTGCACGTGACGATCGCGGCGCGGGTCGCGGCCCTCGATCCGAACGGTGCCCTGGTTGACGCCGACGAGCCCGGTCATCGCCCGCATCAGCGTGGTCTTGCCCGCGCCGTTCGGCCCGAGGAGGCCGGTCACACCGGGACCGAACGAGCAGTTGAGCTCCGACAGGGCCACCTTCGGCCCGAACCACACCGACACGTCGGAGATCTCGACGGTCGCGTCAACCGCAAACGCGGGGTCGCCGAGCCTCGACGCGCTCTGCAGATCGTCAGCCTGGTCGAGCGGCGTCATCAGCGCTCCACCCAGCGGTAGCGATGCAACAGCACTCCGACCCCCAAGAACAGCACGACGAGGTACGTCGCGATGGCGAGCAGACCGCCGCTGGCAACCCCGGTCAGCGGCGTGACGGGATCGATGTTGCCGAGGAACACCAGATCGCGCAGATACAACGGCAGCGACAAGATGTCGATCAGCGCGGCGATCGAGCCCTCGCCGGGTCGCGTGTCACCGACGATGATGCCCGCGGAGATCGATGTGATCAGCAGGAGGCCGATCACCGAGGCACCGGCCACGATTCGGCGTTCGGTGAGCGAACCGATCGCTACGCCGATCACGGCGTAGTACAAGGCCAATATGACGACGGACAGCGGGACCTTCCACAAGATGTCGAGGTGGCCGGTGAAGTAGCTGTAGGCACTGTCGCTGACCAGCATGTTGCCGATGAACAGCACGACCTGTGGCAGGAACGAGAAGGCGAACAAGATCGAGGTGATCGCCCCGACCTTGGCCACCACGTAGTCGACCCCGGTCAGCGGTCTGGCAAACATGAGGGGGAGGACGCGTTGTCGGCGGTCGGGGCACATGACATCGGGGGCGACGAGTGCGACGAAGAGCAGCAGCGCCGACGACACGCCAACGTAATCGCGATATGTGATGATCTCGAGACGGTCGTTGAGACGACCGCGGGTCACGTAGCCGATGCCGACATTGACGATCGCAGGAATCGTGACGACACCGAGCAGGACGAACGGGGCGAACTTCTGACGCCACGATCGGCGGATGCCGAGGGCTCTGCGCATCGATGCCTTGTACAGCGCGAGAGTCGCCGCGCCACGCCGACCGCGTGGTCCCTCGTACGGGCGGTAGCCACGGTCGTAGACGGCACCGCGGTCGCCGCTGACCACACTCACGTCGAGCTGCCCGCGAGCCGGAGGAAGACCTCGTCGAGCGAGGTCAGACGGGTTGTCAAGCGATACAGGGGGAGCCGGAGCTCGGCAATGACATCGCGAATCGTGTCCATCTGCTCGTCGCCGTCGACGGTCACCTCGATCAGACCGTCGGCCGCGACGGCCGAGAGGCCGATTCTCGACAACCCGGCAACCAGCTCCTCGCTACGTGGACCGACGTCGACAGTGACGAACCCGGTGCGCTCCAGGAGCGCGTCGGTGGCGCCCGATACGACGAGCTTGCCGGCGTCGATCATGACGACGTGATGGCATACCTGCTGCACATCGTCGAGCAGGTGAGTGGCCATCAGCACCGAGATGCCAAACGTACCCAGCCGAGCGACGAGGGCGAGCATCTCTTCACGACCGAGTGGATCGAGGCCAGCGGTCGGCTCGTCGAGCAGTACCAACTCCGGATCGCCGACGAGTGCCTGAGCGAGTTTGGTGCGCTGGCGCATGCCGGTGGAGAAGCCGCTGATCGGCCGGAACCGAGCCTCGTCGAGGCCGACCAGGTCGAGAATGTCCGAAGCTCGCTGGCGTGCGGCCCGAGCCGGCAGCCCACTGAGCTCGCCGAATGTCGAGACCACATCGGCGGCCGTCTGATCAAGGGGCAGACAGTCGTGCTCTGGCATGTAACCGAGTCGCGAACGCACACCGATCGGATCGCTACCTACGTCGATGCCGCAGACCTCGATATGACCTTCTGTCGGCTTGGAGATGCCGAGGAGTAGCCGAAACATGGTCGTCTTACCGGCCCCGTTGGCGCCGACAAGCCCGACGAGCCCGCGCGGCAGATCGATCGTCAGATCGTCGAGCGCCGTCACCCCCGGGTAGCGCTTGGTGAGTCCATCGATGCGGAGGAGTGAGCTGGCTTCCACGACGGCCGAGAGTCTGTCACGTGGCGATGTGTCACCACGTGCGCGCGAACCGAAGCAGCGTGCACGCGGTACAGTCGGCAGCTGGTTGGTTGTCGACGGAGGGGTCCATGACGAACACCGCACATGCGATCGGCGCAACCGACACACCGCTGCTCGAGGAAACCATCGGGAGCGCGTTCGACCGCACCGTGGCGGCCTGGCCCGACCGCGAAGCGTTGGTGGTTCCATTCCAGGGCATTCGCCTGACCTATCGCCAACTCGGTGAGCGAGTCGACCGACTAGCCAGGGGCTTGATCGCAACGGGGCTCGTCAAGGGCGACCGTCTGGGGATGTGGAGCCCCAACAACGCCGAGTGGGTCTACATCCAATTTGCAGCGGCGAAGGCGGGCGTCGTGCTCGTCAACATCAATCCTGCCTACCAGGCCGAGGAGTTGCACTACGCGCTGGCGCAGTCGGGTTGCCGTGCTCTCATCTCGGCGACCGGTTTCAAGTCGAGCGACTACGCCGGGATGATCACCGAGGTGCGGGCCTCGTTGCCGGACCTGGAGCATGTCGTGTTTCTCGGGACGCCTGGTTGGGATGCGATGCTGGCCGCGGGGGACAACATCGAACCGCAGGAACTCGCGGCTCGCAGCGACTCGCTGAACAATCGTGACCCGATCAACATCCAGTACACGAGTGGCACCACCGGGTTTCCGAAAGGCGCGACCCTGAG
>JANOJI010000491.1:0-1669 GCA_031408175.1 Ilumatobacteraceae bacterium | reverse complement strand
CACCCGGCGAACGGACTGACGATGTCGCCGCCATTGCAGATTCGGTGGTCGCGTTGCACTCGACCGATCCGGCGACCGTGTACCTGTCGGCGATGGCGCGCATGCAACAACCCTCGGTCGAGACGATTTCTACGGCGCTCTACGTCGACCGCGCAGTGGTGCGACATCACGCGATGCGTCGCACGTTGTGGGTGTTCACACCGCAGAAGGCTCGATGGGCGCACGCCGCGTGTACGACAGCACTTGCCGCAACCGAGTGGAAGCGGTTGGCCAAGATGGTCGAGGACAGCGACATCGCCACGGACGGCGCGGCGTGGGCCGCGATCGCACGAGCCGACACGCTGGCGGCACTGACATCGATGGGAGCTGCCACGGCGAGGCAGTTGGGCAAGGCCGTCCCTGCACTGACGGAAAAGCTGCACCTGGCGGTCGGCAAGTCGTATACGGCGTCTCAGGGTGCGCATACGAGGTTGCTCTTGAACCTCGGGTTCGATGGCGCGATCGTGCGCGGCCAGCCCGGCGGCACGTGGACCAATTCCGAATACACCTGGTCGATTGCGGGTCAATGGCTGCCGGGCGGGATCGCCGGCGCCGAAATCGAAACGGCCGCCGCTGAACTGGCTCGCACCTACCTCGCTCGATTCGGACCGGCGACCACGGCCGATCTCCAATGGTGGGCGGGTTGGACGACGGGCCTGACGCGCCGGACGCTCGCGGCGATCGGAGCGGTCGAGGTCGATCTCGACGCCGAGTCCGGAGCCGGAGCTGGATGGGTGCTGCCCGACGATTCGGACGAGGACGACGACCAGCCATGGATCGCATTCCTGCCCGGGCTCGATCCGACCACGATGGGCTGGAAGCAGCGGGACTGGTACCTCGGCGATCTTGCCAAGTTCGGTGGAACCGTGTTCGACCGCAACGGCAATGCCGGGCCGACGATCTGGGTCGATGGGCGTGTCGTCGGCGGCTGGGCGCAACGCAAGTCGGGCGAGGTGGCGTACCAACTGCTGGCCGAGGTTCCGAAGGCCAGGGCCAAGGCGATCGCCGCCGAAGCCGAGCGCGTGCGTGAGCTGATCGGCGAGGCGCGGGTCAACGTGCGCTTTCCGGCACCCATGCAGAAACACCTGCTGTCGTGACGATGCCGTCACCGATCGAGACATCCGAATTCAACGGGTCGCGACGCTCCTCGATCGTCCGCGTCAGCACTCTGACCGACGGTCGTTCTGTGAGCTGACACAGACCAGACTCACCCCCGACCCGATCCGGCGTACGTCCAACAGCAGAGGCCGCCTGTATCTGGAGTGCGATCCGGGGGTCGTGAGCAAAACGGAAGGCACCGAAGTGAAACACCGCACAAAATCGATCCGCACAGTGCTGAGCGCGAAGGCAACTCCTGCATTCTGGTTGAAGAAGTGTGACTGGCCTACCGCGTCGATGCCTCGGGGCCGGGACCGCTCAGCGTCCTAGCGCTTCTTCGGCGCTGTCGCCTTCGCCGCGGCGTGTTCGGCGGCTTCCTGGGCGCGCAACTTGGCGATGCCCGCGATGAGCTTCACGGGAACGGGCTGAGACAGGGGAAAGCGGATCGTGCCCTTGCTGACCTCGTACGGCGCCAGGTCGTCCTTGAACGCCTCGACGACGCGGTCGCTGGCCGGATACAGCGAATAGTGCT
>JANOJI010000478.1:0-6757 GCA_031408175.1 Ilumatobacteraceae bacterium | reverse complement strand
TGGGCACGCTGCGCAATGATCTCGGCCGTCCCCCGGTTCACGAGGGTCCCTATCGCTATCTGTGGGTGGTCGACTTCCCGTTGTTCGTCGGAGTCGACGAGGCCTCAGGTCGGCCCAAGCCCGGCCATCATCCCTTCACCCAACCGCACCCCGACGACGTGCATCTACTCGAGTCCGATCCGTTGAAGGTGCGCAGCCAGGCCTACGACCTCGTCCTCAACGGCTGGGAGTTGGGCTCCGGATCGATCCGGATCCATCAGCCTGAGATGCAGTCGCGCATCTTCCGCCTGCTCGGTATCAGCGATGAAGAAGCCGACAAGCGCTTCGGCTTCTTCCTCAACCCGTTCCGCTATGGGGCTCCACCACACGGCGGATTCGCCTTCGGTATCGATCGACTGGTTGCAATCCTCGCGGGTGAGGAGAACATCCGCGAAGTCATCGCCTTCCCGAAGACACAATCGGGCATGGACCCGATGACCAACGCACCCACGCCGGTTGATCACAAGCAACTGGTCGACCTCGGTATCCGCACCCTGCCTCCCAAGGCCTAGCAGCGCGCGCCCTGGACCAAGAGCTCCGATAGCGCCGATACAGTCCCCCCACAACGACTTCCCCCGCCAACCACACAGGCGCGTCTGACGACCGCGGCCCCGGATAGGGGCGTGCGTCATCAAACGCTGAGGGAAGGGGGTCGAGAATTGGACCGATTTCGCTGGGCCGAACGTCACGATGGTTTGATCACCAACGAGACAGCGCTGGCCGCCGGGCAAACCAAACGTCAACTGGAACGCGAGAGGCAAGTGGGCAGGTTGCGCAACGTCCGACGTGGCGTTTCCGTGGTCAACGGGGTGCCACCCTCGTGGCGGCAGGCGGTTCGCGCGGTGCTGCTGACGCATGTCGACAGAATCGCTGCGTCACATTGGACGGCGCTCCCGTTGCTCGGAGGCAGTGCGAGCGCCGACTTCCATCAGATCCATGTGGTCACGGATCTCGACCACCAAGTCGTGCTGGATGGTGTCGTCTGCCACCGCTCCGGCGTGCTCGAGGACGGCGACCTGATCCGACGAGACGAGATGCTCTGCACATCACCGCTGCGAACAGTGATCGATCTCAGTGGTCCGATGACGGTCGCAGAACTGGGCAAGGTTGTCGACGAGTTTCTCCGGCTCAAGTCGCTGAACTTGGAGGTACTGCGCGAACGAGTCGACCGCACCAGGCCGGCACCCGGTCGATCCGTGGCCACACTTCGGATGGTGCTCGCGACGCGACTGCCGGGCTATGACCCGGGTGAGAGCGAACTCGAAGGCAGAATTGCTCGAATCATCGACGCGTACGGGCTCCCTCGTCCAACGAACCAGCACCGGGTGCGGTAGGGGAAGAACCGGTATCGCATCGACTTCGCCTGGCCGGATCGGCGGCTGTATCTGGAGGGCAATGGGTTCGGATCGCACATGTTGGCCACTGACCTCGACAGCGATGCCCGTCGCCAGAACGAACTCGTCCTCGATGGCTGGACACCGATCGAGATCACCTGGCGGATGACCGACGCCGAGATCGCAGCCACCATCCGCCGATTCCTCGCCCTCCCGACCCAGCGTTTGTGAGTTGCGGCCCCGATTCGGGGCGCCAGTCATCAAACGCCCGGATCACCCCGGTGCGCTTGATGGCTCCGGCCCCTATCCGGGGCGCCAGTCATCAAACGCCGGGATGGGGGACGGGGAGGGGGCTACCGTGGCTGGGGTGAGTGGTCAGCAGTTTCGAGCGGGTGTGGTGATCGTGATTCGCCACCCGGATATGAGACAGATCATGGCGTTCGAGCGTGCCGATGTCGCTGGCACGTGGCAGTTGCCACAGGGAGGTCTCGAACAGGGCGAGGAGCCGATCAGCGCCGCATGGCGCGAGCTGAAGGAGGAGACGGGCCTGGATGAGGCGGATGTGGTCGCTCGGGTGGAGTTCCCGGAGTGGGTCGCCTACGAATGGCCCGGCGACGTCATACGCGAGCACGGTCGGGATGGTCGTCGGCGTGGCCAGGTGCAGAAGTGGTTCCTGTTCGACGCATTGCACCCCGACATCACACCGACTCCGGACGGCAGCGAGTTCGTCAGCTGGCGCTGGGTGGTCCCCGATTGGATGGTGGCCAACGTCGTTGAATGGCGCCGCGCCGCGTACCAGCGAGTGCTGGGAACGCTGTGAGCGATCTGTTCACTGCGGCCGCCGAGCAGCACCTGCGCAGCCATGCGCCTTTGGCGGCTCGTCTGCGACCTCAAACGCTCGACGACGTGGTGGGCCAGGAGCACCTGGTCGGCCTCGGCAAGCCACTGCGCCGTCTGGTCGAGCAGGATCGCCTCACGAGCGCGATCTTCTGGGGTCCGCCCGGAACCGGGAAGACCACGCTGGCCCTCGCCGTGGCCGGCAGCACCAAGCGTGTCTTCGAGCAGATGAGCGCCGTGAACGCCGGGATCAAAGACGTGCGCGAAGTGATCGAGCGAGCTCGCCAGCGCATCGGCGAGCATGGTAGGGGCACGATTCTCTTCCTCGACGAGATCCACCGCTTCAACAAGGCTCAACAGGACGGCCTGCTGCCGGCGGTGGAAGACGGCACGCTGACCATGATCGGGGCGACGACCGAGAACCCGTTCTTCGAGGTGAACCCGCCGCTGCGTAGCCGAAGCACGCTGTTCCGGCTGGAACCACTGAGCCGCGAGGCGATCGAAGTACTGGTGAGACGGGGTCTGCAGGCTGAGTCGACGACCGCAACCGACGCCGCAATCGAACATCTCGTCGACCGGGCCGGGGGAGATGGACGACAGGTGCTGACGGCACTGGAGGTGGCGTGCGCTCTTGCCGATCCTGATCCCGTCGAACTCAGTCACGTCGAGGCAGCACTGGGAACCAGTGCGCTGCGCTACGGCCGCGACGATCACTACGACGTCATCAGCGCCTTCATCAAGAGCATGCGCGGCAGCGATCCGCAGGCGGCCGTCTACTACCTGGCCAGGATGTTGGAGGCAGGCGAGGACGCTCGCTTCATTGCGCGCCGGATGATCATCTTCGCCAGCGAAGACATCGGCATGGCCGATCCACAGGCCTTGCTGGTCGCAGTGGCCGCGGCACACGCTGTCGAGCACGTCGGGTTACCCGAGGCGCAGCTGAACCTCAGCCAGGCCGCAGTTCACCTGGCGACCGCGCCGAAGAGCAACAGCTCGGCACTGGCTATCTGGAATGCGCGAGGCGATGTCCAGAACGGGGTGGTTGGTGAGGTCCCGCCGCATTTGCGTGATGCGCACTACAAAGGCGCTCAATCGCTGGGTCATGGGGTCGGCTACGACTACCCTCATGACCATCCGCAGGGTTGGGTCCATCAGCAGTATCTGCCGGACGAGCTGCGCGACAAGCAGTACTACACACCGAGCGAACACGGAGCAGAGCCAGACGTGGCAAGGCGAATGGACGAACGCAAATGACCGCAGGCGAACTTGTCGTTGTGCTGGCAGCGGTGCTGTGCTGCGTCGGCTTCACCGCGCTGATCGTGGTGTTGCTGCGTGTCCTCGACACGATGCGATCGCTGCGCGGCGAAGTTGTTTCGTTGCGTCAAGAGACCGGCCCGTTGCTTGCCGAGCTGCGTGCCTCGACCGACGAGGCCAAGTACGCAATCGCCGAGGCTCGTGACGACCTCGACCGGTTCGATCGTGTGCTGGGTTCGGCCGAGGCCATCAGCGGAGCAGTCGCCGGGGGAAGCAGAGTCGCGCGTGCAGCGCTCAGCGCTCCGATGATCAAGACGGCGGCGCTGGCTACAGGAACATCGCGGGCGGTTCGCCGTCTGCGTCGCAAGGAACGGAGATCGGCATGATCAAGCGAATGACCTGGTTCGTTGGTGGGGCTGTCGCCGGTGTTGCCGGCGTTGGCGTGGCGAAGCGGAAGATGAAGCAGGCCGCGACACATTTGACGCCGAAGCACGTCGTGCATGGTGTTACGGGTCGGGTGCGCGATGCGTTCTCCGAGGGGCGCAGAGCGATGCATGCGAAGGAGATCGAGCTGCGAGCGAGGCTCGACGGACGGGCGACGACGCTTGCCGATGATCTCGACGAGGGTGACGAAGTATTGGTCGACGGACGGCCGGTCAAGCCCGGTCAGGTGATCGTGCTGAAGCAGGTTCGCGATCGCGGTGACGATCGCCGTCGTCGCCGAGCATGACCGCCCAACTCGTCACCGACCTCGGGGCGGCGTTGTCGCCGGATCGGGTACGTGTCGGCGAGACGGAACTGGCGCTCTACAAGCGCGATGCATCGAACCTCGAGGGCCATGCAGGTGTGGTGTGTTTCCCTACATCCACCGACGAGGTTCGGGCCTGCGTGCAGATCGCCGTTCGCCACGGCCGACCGTTCGTCGCACGCGGCGCGGGTACGGGACTCGCCGGTGGGGCGACGCCGCTCGACGATGCGATCATGATCGTCACCACCAAGATGAACCGAGTGCTGTCGGTTGATCCCGTCAATCGTCTGGCATGGGTAGAGCCCGGCGTGTTGAATCTCGATCTCACTCGGGCGGTGACGGTTCACGGTCTGCACTTCGCTCCTGATCCGAGCAGCCAGCAGAGCTGTTCGATCGGCGGCAATGTGGCCAACAATTCAGGTGGCCCACATTGCCTCGCCGACGGCGTGACCACGGCCCACGTGCTGGGATTGGAGGTCGTGCTGCCCGATGGCGAGATCGTGCAGTTGGGCGGTGAAGAGGCCGAGCCGGCGGGCTACGACCTGCGTGGCGCGTTCGTGGGTAGCGAGGGCATGTGTGGCATTGCCACCAAGGTTTGCGTGCGACTGACGCAGAACCCGCCGGCCGTCCGCACGATGCTGATGGACTTCAGCAGCGTCGAAGCCGGCGCGCAGACAGTGAGCGCGATCATCGCCGCAGGAATGGTGCCAGCGGCGCTGGAGATGATGGACCAACTGTGCACCCGTGCAGTGGAGGAGTACATCCATGCCGGGTTGCCGACCGACGCCGCGGCGATCCTGTTGGTCGAGGTCGCCGGCCTGCCCAATGGGCTCGAGGCCGACGTGCAGCGGATCGTCGACATCGGCAAGGCGCATGGTGCCGGCACGGTTCGGATTGCCCAGGATGAGGCCGAGCGGGCGCTGCTGTGGAAGGGGCGCAAGAATGCCTTCGGCGCCATTGCCCGGATCAAACCCAACTACTACCTGCACGACACGGTGGTGCCGCGACGACGGCTGCCCGAAGTGCTGAAGCAGGTCTACGAGATCGTCGAACGTCATCAGCTCCTGGCCATGAACGTGTTCCATGCCGGTGATGGAAATCTGCACCCCCTCCTGGTGTTCGACAAGCGCGAACCTGGCGTGATGGATCGTGTGCATGCCGCCGGCGAGGAGATCGTTCGCGTTTCGGTAGCGGCCGGTGGCGTGTTGTCGGGCGAGCATGGAATTGGTCTGGAAAAGCGCGACTTCATGCCGTTGATGTTCAGCCCGGTCGACCTCGATGCACAGGCCCGGTTGCGGCGATCGTTCGACACCACCGGCCTCGCCAACCCCAACAAGGTGCTGCCTTCGCCGGCGTCGTGCGGCGATGTGCAGCACGTACCGGAGGGCGCGTGGATCTGACCGCGTTCGCCGACGAGGTCGACAGCACGGGACCGGTGACCATCACCGGGCTCGGCATGCGCGGTGGACCGGTCGCGGGCGTGCGTACGGTGCGACCCCCATCGGGCATCGAGTGGATCCAGGCCGACGAAATGACGCTTCGTTGCGGCGCGGGGACGCCGGTCGACGACGTCGATGCGGCGCTTGTCGAGGTTGGGCAATGTGTCGCCCTGCCTCCTGGTGGCACGGTCGGTGGTGCTTTGTCGGTTGGCCACAGCGGTGTGCGCCGGCTGGGCTACGGACCCGTGCGCGACGTGTTGTTGCAGGCCTGCTACGTGTCCGACGGTGGTGAGGTCGTGCAGGCTGGTGGACCCACGGTGAAGAACGTCAGTGGTTTCGACCTGTGCCGATTGCTGGTCGGGGCCCGCGGAACGCTGGGTTTCCTCGGCGACGTGATCATTCGTACTCGCCCGCGCCCGCTCCATTCGCAATGGTTCACGGTCGACGCCGACGATCCATTTCCCACGTTCGCTCTTCTGTACCGACCCGCATCGGTGTTGTGGAACGGTGCTCGGCTCTGGGCGCTCCTGGAGGGTCATCCTGACGATGTCTCCGCCCAGGCAAGCAGCAGCTCGCTGACGGCCTGTGACGGCCCTCCAGCGCTGCCCATCGGCAGCCGGCGGATCGTTCCTCCTGCTTCGATCGGGTCGCTGAGCGGTGTCTTTGTGGCCGAGGTCGGCGTGGGGGTCGTTCACCATGCCGAGGTACTGCCAGTCACCGAGCGTCGCGAATCGTCAGTGACGAAACTCACCCGGCGAGTCAAGGCCGAATTCGATCCGAGTGGACGGCTCAATCCCGGTGTCAGCCTCGGCTGAGCTGCCGTTCGTCGCAGCACCGCCCGGCACGCTCGAGTCGCTCACTCGCTCGGCCGAGCACGCTGCGAGGCACTGGGGATTCGCCGAGCCCCATTTACTCCGTCTGGGAATGAACGGAATCTTCACGGCAGGCGACGGTGTGCTGCTGCGGGTCAGCCGTCCGACGGCTCCGGCACACCAGGCGATCTGGTTGGCGGGTGTGCTCACGCGATCCGGGCTGCGTGTTCCGGCCTACCTGCGCAACGAACCGTTCGTCGGCCCGGACCACGCTGTGTTCGCAATCGGCGCGGT
>JANOJI010000463.1:0-8109 GCA_031408175.1 Ilumatobacteraceae bacterium | reverse complement strand
TTGCGGTCCGGTCTGTACGACGGGCATCTCGAGGCGTCGACGGCGGTGCGGCTCTCGGCCATGCTGGCCGATCTGCGCAACGACCTGCCGCTCGAGGCCTACCAGCGAGCCACCGGCAAGGTAGCGACGCCTGGCGTGATGATCGATGACCTCACGGCATCATTGACACGGGCGATCGAGGAGCTCACCCGACCCGTCGACGCGATCAAGCATCAGGCCAAAACCGTGACGGTGGGCATCAGTCGCAGCGACGAAGGCGTGCTCGATCGGGCACTGGTGCAGGCAACGTTGTCAGCAGGTGCGGGTCGCGATGCGTTGAGCTACCACACACTGAAGGTCTTGGCCGACCTCGATCCGGCAGTTCAGTCGGTTGTCGGGTACACCCGCTATCGCATCGACGGTGACCCCGCGGTCGGTGCCCAGATCGCGATCGTCGATCGGGGTGGTCTGTCGAGTCAGGTCTCGAGCCGGGTCGAACGCAACCCGCAATTGGTGGGCACCAAGCGGCGTGTGGCCGCTGAGCGTCAGGTCTTGGTGGCGCGGGGACGCAGCGACAAACGCACGGTGATCTTCGTGCCGGAGGTCAAAGCCGGCGCGTGTGTCGGCATCACCTTGTTGCACGTGCAATTTCACGATCGGTTGCCGGCCGGCATCATGCGCGGCGT
This sequence comes from Ilumatobacteraceae bacterium, assembly GCA_031408175.1. Lineage (GTDB taxonomy): Bacteria > Actinomycetota > Acidimicrobiia > Acidimicrobiales > Ilumatobacteraceae > JAENVT01. Next base: position 7,444 of record JANOJI010000463.1, on the reverse strand, counting down.
GTTGCAGGGCTACGACCAGCGCTACGACCGTCTCGTCGACTGGGTATCGGAGACCGAAGGGGTGTTTCGCGATGACCTGCTTGGCGAATTCCCAGTTGCCGATCTGTTGATTGCCCCGATTTCCGAGGCCGCAGATCAATGGCGCTCGTGATCCGTGGTATCGGTGTCGATGCGGTTGATATCGAACGATTCCGCAGATCACTCGCACGCACGCCGTCGATGCAGCAACGCCTGTTCACCGAACATGAGCTCGCCTACGTGGCGCCGAAGGCCGACCCGGTGCCATCACTGGCGGCGCGGTTTGCGTCGCGCGAAGCCGTGATGAAGGCGATGGGTCTGGGCCTCGGCGCATTCGGCTTCCATGACGTGTGGGTCGATCGCCGCGACAGCGGCGAACCGCATCTGAACGTCACGGGTCGCGCAGCGCAGTTGGCAAGCGAGCGAGGCATCGTCACATGGCATCTGTCGATCACGCATACGGACCAGGTGGCGATCGCATACGTCGTCGCCTCGTGACGACGTAGCCTCATCGGGATGCTGCCGATCGTGACTCCGGAGGAAATGGCCGCGATCGATGCCGCCTCGCGACTGCCGGCCGAGGTGCTGATCGAGCGAGCGGGCGCAGCGGTGGCATGGGCGGCGCTACGGATGCTCGGTGGGGCGTACGGCCGCACGGTCAACGTGTTGTGCGGCAAGGGCAACAACGGGGCCGACGGTCGTGTCGCAGCCCGCCAACTGGCGGCCAAGGGTGTGCGAGTGCGCGTGTTCGACGTGGGATCATGCCCGTCGGTTTTGCCGCAGTCCGACCTGGTGATCGACGCGGCATACGGCACAGGATTCCACGGCACGTGGTCGCCGCCCGATGTTGGCGATACGCCCGTACTGGCCGTCGACGTGCCCAGCGGTGTCGACGCATTGACCGGTGACATCACCGGGGAGGTGTTGGTGGCAGCCCATACCGTGACCTTTGGTGCTTTGAAGCCCGGCTTGCTGATGCCGCCCGGCAGCGCATTGGCCGGCGAGCTGGAGTTGGCCGACATCGGCCTCGACATCGGCTGGGCCCGAGCCAACCTGGTGCAAGCGGCCGACATTCTCGGCTGGTGGCCGCGGCGCGACGAGTATGCCCACAAGTGGCAGAGCGCCCTGCGAGTAGTCGCCGGAAGCTCGACCATGACTGGTGCGCCGCGACTGGTGGCTCACGCGGCGATGCGTACCGGGGCGGGAATGGTGCACCTGTCGATTCCTGGCATGACCCTGACGGACGCCCCCATCGAGATCGTCCAACGGTCGCTGCCCAGCACGGGGTGGGCTGACGCAGCGCTGGCCTCACTCGACCGCTTTCACGCAGTGGTCGTTGGGCCAGGTCTCGGTCGATCCGACGACACTGCGACCAGTATTCGCAAGCTCGTCATCGAGGCCCCGCTTCCGATGGTCATCGATGGTGACGGATTGTTCGCCCTCGGGTGGAGCTCTGAAGGCGCGACCACGCTGCTGCGCCGCCGCAAAGCGCCAACGATCCTCACTCCCCACGACGGCGAGTACACGCTGCTGTCGGGCAGCCAGCCCGGCATCGATCGAATGGTTGCGGCTCGACGGCTGGCGGCCGATAGCGGCTGCACCGTGTTGCTGAAGGGCGCGGCGACGATTGTCGCCGACCCCGGTGGTGACGCGCTGGTGGTCACGGCCGGCGATGCCCGTCTGGCGACAGCCGGCACCGGAGACGTGCTCAGCGGCATCATCGGTGCCCTGTTGGCGGGGGGCATGCGGCCCTTGCACGCAGCGGCCGCTGCAGCTTGGGTGCATGGCCAATCCGGTCGACGGGGTCAACGGCACGGCCTGGTTGCCAGCGATCTGCCTGACCTGATCCCGGCGGTGTTGGACGAGTTGCTGTGAGCCGCTGGGCATGGGCCGAGGTCGACCTCGACGCGGTTCAACACAACGTCGAACAGCTGCGTTCCCTCGCCACGCCGGCAGCGGTGTGGGCGGTGGTCAAAGCAGATGGGTATGGCCACGGCGCCGTCCCGGTCGCCAAGTCCGCCCTACGTGGTGGAGCGGGTGGGCTGTGCGTGGCACTGGTGCAAGAGGGCGTAGCGCTGCGTGAGGCAGGGCTTGATTGTCCGATACTCGTGCTCAGCGAGCAACCGGCGTCAGAGTTGGTTGGCGCCGTGCAGGTGGGCCTCGAGCTCACGGTGTACTCCCAGGCGCAGCTGGAAGCCATTGCCGCTGCCGGCGGCATCGACCACCCCGTTCATCTGAAGATCGACACCGGCATGCGCCGCGTCGGTGCTGCTGCGGCCGAGGCGTTGGGCCTGGCCGCAACGATCGCCAGTTCGCCTGCCTTGCGGTTGGCTGGACTGTGCACTCACTTCGCGGTCGCGGACGATCCTGCCGACCCGTTCACGGCCGTGCAGATCGAGTCGTTCGACGACGTGGTCACCGCGCTGGCGGTGGCGGGATACAAGGCACCGCTCGTTCACGCGGCCAACTCTGCGGCGGCGATGGCCTTCCCCGATGCTCGCTTCGACATGGTGCGCGCCGGCATCGCCGTATACGGCATCTCGCCGGGGGCTGCGCTCGCTCAGCAGGCGGCCGAACTGCGTCCGGCGTTGTCACTGCACGCTCGTGTGTCACACGTCAAGCATGTACGTAGTGGCGACCGGATCTCATACGGCTTGCGACACAAGTTCGATGGCAACACGATCGTGGCCACGTTGCCGTTGGGCTACGCGGATGGCGTACCCCGCCGGTTCTTCGACGTTGGCGGCGAGGTACTGATCGGCGGGCGTCGACGCTCGGTCGTCGGTGTGGTCACGATGGATCAATTGATGGTCGATTGTGGCGCCGATGGTGTGTCACTCGGCGACGAGGCAGTGCTGATCGGCGCCCAGGGCGGCGAATCGATCACGGCCGACGAGTGGGCCGATCGCCTCGGCACGATCGGCTACGAGGTCGTTTGCGGGATCTCGGCGCGCATTGACAGGCGATACACCGCAGCGTGACGCTCTAACATCATCCCCGGTCATGTTGCATCTCCGTTCCGACTCGCTGGCGACCACGTCTGCTATCGCCGCGTCCCTTGCCAGCCTGGCGCGCCGTGGGGATCTCATCGTGCTGGCCGGTGAGATGGGCGCCGGCAAGACGGCATTCGCCAAAGGGTTCGGACAAGCAATCGGCGTGACAGAGCCGATCACCTCGCCGACGTACACCCTGGTGCACAGCTATCCCGCCGGCCGCATCACGTTGCATCATGCCGACATCTACCGATTGACGACCCTTCACGAGGTCGCCGACCTCGCCCTTGCCGAGTTGCTGGAGTCCGACGGCATCGTGATGGTCGAGTGGGGTGATGTTGTCGCCGGGTCGCTGGGGGATCATCTACTGGTGCGGATCGAGTTCGACGATGGCGATGAGCTGGGTCGCGACCTGGTGATCAGTGCGACGGGTCGTACATGGGCTGCTCGCTGGGACGAGCTCACGAGTCGACTGGCGGCCTTTGCATGCTGATTCTCGGGATCGAAACAGCAACTGAGCAAGTCAGTGTCGCCATTGGTGGCCACGAAGGTGTGCTGGCCATGTTCGAGGTGTGCCGTGGCCGTCGGCATGCCGAAACGCTCATTCCATCGATCGAATTCGTGTGCAAGCAAGCCGACATCGAGATGTCGGAGTTCGGTGCAATCGCCGTCGACATCGGTCCTGGCTTGTTCACCGGCATGCGTGTCGGGCTGGCGGCCGCCAAGGCCATCGCGCAGGCGTTGCGAGTACCGATGATCGGGATCAGTTCGCTCGATCTGCTGGCCTTTCCACTGCGCCACAGTGGACGAGAGGTCGCGGCGGTGATCGACGCCCGCAAAGGCGAATTGTTCTCGGCCTTCTATCGAACCGTTCCCGGCGGCGTGCAGCGCCTTGGCCAGCCGCGCTGTGGTTCGGTCGACGACCTGGTCGGTGAGCTGATGGCCCGGGGGCACGACAGCGTGTGCGTCGGGGATGGCGCATTGCGCTACCGCGACGAGATCGCTGCAGCGGTGCGTTGCGACTTCGCCGAGCAGTTTCTCTCTCACCCCTCTGCTGCTCCGCTGGTGCAGTTGGCGCACGCGCGTGCACTGCGCGAGGAGTGGGTCAACCCGTGGGAGATTCAACCGCTGTATCTGCGCGCTCCCGATGCCCGGATCAACTGGTCGACACGCACAACGGCAACCCGAGGTGGACGATGAGCGTGCTGTCTCGGTTGTTGTGGCGAGACGCCGGCGAGGACCTGGCGATCGAGCCATTGCGTCGCCGTCACCTCCCCGACGTGATGGAGATCGAGCAGGTCTCGTATCCGAAGCCATGGTCACGCGGAGTCTTCCTCAGTGAACTCGACCTCGCCCGTAGCGACGACCGCTACTACATCGCCGCCCGCGCCGGTTCGGTCATTGTCGGCTATGCCGGGCTGATGTTCGTGGTGGGCGACGCTCATGTCACCAACATCGCCGTCGCCGCAGACCGGCAGCGATGCGGTGTGGCCACCCGCATGCTGGCTGTGCTGGCTTGGGAGGCAATCCACCGCGGTTGCGAGGCGATGACGTTGGAAGTGCGGGTCAGCAATACCGGAGCTCAGGCGTTGTATCGCAGCTTCGGCTTCGCTCCCGCCGGCGTTCGTCAGCGGTACTACGAGAACACCGAGGATGCGATTGTGATGTGGTGCCACGACATCGGCGAGGCAGCGTTCGCTGAGCAGCTGTCGATGCTGAGCCCCGAGTCGGCTCCGGGTGGCACACCGCGATGAATGTCACCGAGTCGACCGTGGTGCTGGGAATCGAGACGAGTTGCGACGAGACAGCGGCGGCGTTGGTGATGGGCGGATTCGATGTGCTCTCCAGTGTGGTGTCGACGCAGGTCGACCTGCACGCCCAGTACGGCGGAGTCGTGCCGGAGATCGCCAGTCGTGCGCATCTCGATCTGCTCAATCCCGTTGTGGCCAGGGCCATCGTCGAAGCCGGTATCGAGCCCGAGCGAATCGACGCCGTGGCGTGCACCATCGGTCCCGGTCTGGTCGGTGCCCTGCTGGTGGGTGTCTCGGCGGCGAAGGCGTTGGCTTTGACGTGGCACGTTCCCTTTGTCGGGGTCAACCACATGGAGGCCCATCTCTACGCGGCCTTTCTCGAGGACCAGTCGCTCGAGATGCCACTGGTGGTGCTGCTTGTTTCTGGAGGGCACACCTTGCTGATCGAGATGCGCGGTCACGGTCAGTACCGCCTGCTCGGCCAAACCATCGACGATGCAGCAGGTGAAGCGTTCGACAAGATCGCCCGTTTTCTGGACCTCGGTTATCCCGGTGGACCGGCCATCGATCACGAGGCTGTTCGCGGCGATCCGACCGCGATTGCGTTTCCCCGGGCGATGCTCAACGACGGACTCGACTTCAGTTTCAGCGGGCTGAAGACATCGGTCGTCAACTATGTGCGCAAGAACCCCGACGTGTCGGTGGCCGATGTCGCTGCCTCGTTTCAGGCTGCGGTGGTCGACGTGCTCGTGGCCAAGGCCCGGCGCGCGGCGGCGTTGGTCGGAGCACGGGGCCTGGTGTTGGGTGGTGGAGTTGCGGCCAACTCGCTGCTGCGCGAGCGCTTCGCCGCCGCGGGTGATGAAGACTCGATACCTGTCTTGTTGCCCAGCCGGGCGATGTGCACCGACAACGCGGCGATGATCGCCGCGGCCGGCTGGCACCGCCTCGGCAGCGACGGCCCGACCCCGCTCGACGTCGGCGCCCTCCCCAACCTCCGCCTCACCTTCGAGTCGTAGTCAGCCAACACGGGGACGGGCTCGTAGCCTGGGGCGGATGAGGATCGGCTCGTTCACCCCTGTGGCGCCCGTGGTGTTGGCGCCGATGGCCGGGGTCACCAACGCGCCGTTTCGCACGTTGTGCCGCGAGTTCGCACCGGGTCTGGTGTACGTCAACGAGATGGTGATGGCGACGGCCGTGGTGCACGGCAACTCCAAGACCGAGCGGATGATGACGTTCTCGCCCGACGAGCAACCGCGCAGCCTGCAGATCTACGGCAGCGATCCGGTGACGTTGGGCGAGGCGATCCGCAAGCTGTGCGACGCCGGCCGCGTCGATCACATCGACATCAACTTCGGCTGCCCGGCGGCAAAGGTCACCCGCAAGGGCGGGGGTGCAGCAGTGCCGGCCAAGCCCAACCTGTTGCGCGCCATCCTGCATGAAGCTGTTGCTGCTGCATCGCCGTATCAGGTGCCGGTAACCATCAAGTTCCGCAAGGGTCTGTTCGATTCATTGCTGACGTACATCGAGACCGGCCGCATCGCGGTCGACCAGGGAATTGCCGCGATCGCGCTACACGCCCGCACGGCCGAGCAGCACTATGCCGGCTCAGCCGATTGGAACGCGATCGGTGAGTTGAAGGCCGCCGTGCCTGAGATCCCGGTGCTGGGCAACGGCGACATCTGGGAGGCCGCCGATGCCATTGCCATGATGCGCGTCACGGGCTGCGACGGCGTGGTCATCGGTCGTGGTTGTCTCGGGCGGCCGTGGTTGTTCCGCGACCTCGTAGAGGCGTTCAACGGCCGAACTGTGCCGGCATCGCCCCTGCTCGGCGAGGCCTGTGTCGTCATGGCGCGTCATGCGCGACTGTTGGCCGATCACCTCGGCGAGAACCTGGCGATGCGTGACTTCCGCAAGCACACGTCGTGGTATCTCACCGGCTACCCGGTCGGTGGCGAGACCCGCCGGCGATTCGCCAACATCTCGACACTCGACGAACTGTACGATCTCCTCGCCTCGGTCGACCCTGCCATCGCACTGGTCCCAGGCGGCGAACGCATTCGTCGCGGCCATACGAATGGCCCGATCCGAGTTGCGCTTCCCGAGGGTTACCTGGACCATCTCGACGATGTCACCGTGCCCGATGATTCGCACGTGATGGCGCTCAGCGGCGGATGACCAGAGTCGTCCTCGCCTCGGCGTCACCGCGTCGACACGAGCTGCTGTCCAGGATCGGGGTTTCGTTCACCGTGCGTGAACCCGATATCGACGAGTCGCCCAACCACGGCGAATCGCCGGCTGCCTACGTGCGCCGGCTGGCTTCTGCCAAGGCCGCGGCGGTCAGTGCGGCAACCGATGAGTTGGTGATCGCCGCTGACACAACGGTCGATCTCGACGGACAGATCCTCGGCAAACCAATTGATGAGCACGATGCCGCTGCAATGCTCCGCCGGTTGTCCGGGCGCACCCATCGCGTGCACACGGGTGTCTCGATCCGGCGCAACGGTACAGAACACGTCGATGTGTGCACGACGCTGGTCACCTTTGTTGTGCTCGACGATGCGACGATCGATTGGTACGTGTCGACCGGTGAGCCGCTCGACAAGGCGGGTGCGTACGCATTGCAAGGTGCGGGTGCTGCATTGGTGCGCAGTGTCGAAGGCAGCGCGAGCAACGTCGTCGGGC
>JANOJI010000444.1:0-2898 GCA_031408175.1 Ilumatobacteraceae bacterium | reverse complement strand
GCCATGACGAAGTAGCGGCCGAGCTGGCCACCACCGAGGATCCCAAGCGCTGCCGGTGGCCGAATCATTGTGGAGGCAGAACGGCGGCGGCAGCGTCATCATGGCGCTGCTGACGGTAGGCGTCGAGCGCATTCGCCAGGTCCGCGTCAGTGCCGACCATCAACGCGACAGCAAACAGGGCAGCATTGGTCGCCCCGGCTTCGCCTATCGCAAAGGTCGCGACCGGCACGCCGGCCGGCATCTGCACGATCGAGTACAGCGAGTCCTGTCCACCGAGATGCCGAGACGCGACCGGAACGCCGAGCACCGGCACCCTGGTCTTCGCGGCCAGCATGCCCGGCAGGTGGGCGGCTCCGCCCGCACCGGCGATGATCGCTCGTAGGCCTCGGTGGATGGCCGATTCGGCAAAGCGGAACATCTCGTCGGGCATGCGATGCGCCGACAACACCCGCACCTCGTGGGCAAGACCGAAGTGCTGCAACACCTCGACGGCTTTGCTCATGGTCGGCCAGTCGCTGGAGGACCCCATCACGACGGCGACTAGCGGGCTCTCGTTCACCGGCTCAGTATGGCATCGGAGTGTTTGCGTCTACCCCGTCTGGGCCTCAAACACTCGACTGGGACAGCGAGGCGCCGGCGCGCTGTCCCTCGATGACCGCAGCGTGGGCACGACGCGGCGCAACGCAGTCGCCGACCCGCTCGACGCTGCCGCCTGCCGCCTTCAGATCGTAATACAGCCACTCGACCGGGCTGGCCGGTACCGCCAGCACGACCCACTCAGGTGTTCTCGTGACGCTGACGCCGGTGGGGTGGTGCAGGAGGTTGAGCACACGACGGGGCGCCGGATCTCCCATGCCCATTGCGACCAGATCGGTCGTCTGGACGATGCCCTTGGCGCCGGCTCGCATCCACCAGTTCTCCATGTCGAGCGTGATGCCGAGGTCCTGTCCGACGACCATGCCATTGGTGATGATCTCGACGTTGCATCCCCGATCGGCGAGTAGTTCTGCGACTGAGGTGGCATGGTGGAAGCCGAGTTCGTCGATCACGACGACGTCGCCCGTGGGGCCCGCGGTGCCGTCGAGCACAGCGCGCACGTCGACCACCTGATCGGCGTCGGCAGGCACCCACCACGGTCGTTGGGCCTCCGCTCCGGTCGCGACGATCACGTGGTTGGGGCGTTTCTCGGCGATCAAACCGGGCCACACGCTGACGCCATATTCGATGGTCACGCCGAGGCGCCGACATTCGGTGAGTTGGTTGCGGATCATGTCGCCGAACTCGGCGCGATTCGGCACCGACGCGGCGAGGCGCACCTGACCCCCGGCGTGATGCTCCTTCTCGTAGACGGTGACGTTGTGCCCACCGTGCGCCGCAGCGATCGCGGCCTGCAACCCGGCAGGCCCGGCGCCCACGACCACGACAGACCGCCGCGATGAGGGGTGAGCCGCCCGAGACCGCACATCTCTCATGTACGTCGTTGGGACTTCCCTCGGCGCCGCGGCTGCGGCCTCCGCCTCCTTGCCGGTCGTCGGGTTTTCGATGCAGCCGAGCCAGCGATTGAGTCCCATACGGCCGACGCATTCCTGATTGCACGACAGACACAGTCGTATGTCGTCGGTCGCGCCGGCCTTGGCCTTGGCGGCGAAATCGGCGTCGGCAATCTGCCCGCGAACGACCCCAACCAGATCGCAATGGCCTTCAGCCAGCGCCCGTTCGGCCTGCTGCGGATCCTTGAAGCGGCCGACACCGACGACCGGTAGTTCAACCGCCTTGCGAATCGCCGAGGGGATGAACATCGCATATCCGGGCGGGACGTGCATGCTCGCTTCGATCATGAACAAGCTGGCGGTGGCGACCCCGATCGAGGTGTTGATGTAGTCGACGTGACCCGTTGCCTCGATCAGTTGGGCGACCTCGACAGCGTCGTCGATCGTCGTGCCGCCCTCGATCAGTTCGTCCCCGCAGATGCGCACACCCAGTGCCAGGCTGCTACCGATCACCCGACGAACCGCGGCCACGATGTCGATCATCAAGGTCGCCCGATTGAACAGCGATCCGCCGTACTGATCGGTGCGCTTGTTGGTGGCCGGCGACAGGAACCCGCGCACGATCGACGAGTGGCTGCACTGCAACTCGATGCCGTCGAAGCCACCTTCGGCGCAGTGCTCGGCGACACGTGCATATCCGGCGACGATCTCGTCGATCTCGCTCTGCACCACTGCCTTCGGCACTTCGCGAAACAGCGGGTCGGCAACGGCCGAGGGCGCCCAAACCGGTAGCCGCGAGAACATCGAGCTCGCCTGGCCGCCGTTGTGGTTGATCTGGGCGAATATGGGCACCCGGTGGCGGTGCACTGCAGCAGTGATCGCCCGATAGCCGGGGATCACATCGCGATGAAAGCCATGGATGAGCTTCTCGTAGGGCCAATCGGTCGGATGCGTCGAGTGTTCTTCGGTGATGATCAGCCCGGCGCCGCCGGCAGCCCGTGCCGCGTAGTAGGCCGCATGCTGCTGGGTTGGCTTGCCGTCCCTGGCGTAATTCGTGAGGTGGGCACTGAACACGATGCGATTGCGGGTGGTGATCGGCCCCAGGGCCAACGGAGTCCACAGGTACCGATAGCCCATCGCCGGTCACACTACCGACCCGCGTATCGCCGGGCCGACGACGTGGGACGCGTAACGTTGCCACGTGGAGGATCGTGCCGGACAGGCTTCGGCGAAGCGACGTGGTACGCGCACTTCGGCGTTTGGTGTCGGTCGGCGCGAAGGGCACGACTCGACCGCCTTCTACGACCGATTTCAGGCTCCGGTCATCAGCGCCGACGATCAGGTTGCACCGCCGAAGTATGTTGATCGTCTGATCGTCGGCGACGCTCGGCAGATGACCGACGTCGCC
>JANOJI010000429.1:0-3293 GCA_031408175.1 Ilumatobacteraceae bacterium | reverse complement strand
CCCAGGGAGTAGCCATGCGAGCACACCTCGACGAGTTGATCGATGCCGGCGAGTTCACCCGTCGACACACCTCACCCACGGAGGACGAGCGGCAACACATGCTGTCGGTCATCGGCGAGGACTCCGTCGAGTCGCTGTTGGCCCATACCGTCCCGCCGACCATCCGCATGACTGACGGCATGCAGCTTGGTGCACCGCGATCGCCCGAGTCGGTGCTCGGAGAGCTACGCAACCTCGCCGCGCAGAACATCGCCCGCACGAGCTTGATCGGCATGGGCTACTACGGCACGATCGCGCCGCCCGTGATCGTGCGCAACGTTCTCGAAAGCCCGGCCTGGTACACGGCGTACACGCCGTATCAACCTGAGATCAGTCAGGGACGGCTCGAGGCCTTGCTGAACTTCCAGACGATGGTTGCCGAGCTGACCGGATTCGGCTTGGCCAACGCATCGCTGCTCGACGAGGCCACCGCCGCGGCAGAAGCAATGACCATGGCGAGACGAATGTCGAAATCCGAGAGCGATCGTTTCGTCGTGCATCACGACACGCATCCGCAGACCATTGCCGTTCTGGCGACCCGCGCCGAGCCGGTTGGTATCGAACTCGTCGTTGGCGATGTCGACGACATCGTCGACGGGTGCTTCGGCGCGCTCTTCAGCCTGCCGACCTCGAGTGGAGCCATCGTTGATTGGACTGCGGCGATCGCGTCGGTACACGACGTGGGTGGGTTGGCTGTTGTCGCCACCGATCTCATGGCCTGCATGCTCGCCGTGCCGCCTGCGCAGCTCGGCGCCGACATCGCCATCGGCTCGGCGCAGCGCTTTGGAGTATCGATGGGCTTCGGTGGGCCGCACGCTGCCTTCATCGCCGCATCCGAATCCGCGGCGCGGGCCCTGCCTGGCCGGCTGGTCGGTGTCAGTACCGATACCGAGGGGCGTCCGGCCATGCGCCTCGCGTTGCAAACGCGTGAGCAGCACATCCGTCGCGAGAAGGCGACATCGAACATCTGCACCGCTCAGGTGCTGCTGGCCAACATTGCCGGCCTATACGCGGCATGGCACGGCCCCGATGGCCTTCGCAGAATTGCCGAGCGGATTCACCGACTGACCTCGATGGCCGCCGAGGCCCTGCGGTTGGCGGGGCTTGACGTGGTCAACGACACCTGGTTCGACACGTTGCACGTGCGCTGCGAGGCAGGCGCCGTTCTGAGCCGCGCGGCCGCAGCCGGTCTCGATCTGCGATTCTTCGACCAGGCGACGATCGGCTTCAGCTTCGACGAAACCTCGACAACCTCGACCCTCGTCAGCTTGCTCGATGCCTTCGGGATTTCGGCCGACACCTCAACCGCCGAATCTGCCCCCGCCGACACCATCACAGAGGGTCTCCCGCGGCGACGCACCGACGAGTTCCTGACGCAGACGGTGTTCTCCCGGTATCACACCGAGCACGAGATGCTCCGGTATCTTCGTCGCCTCAGCGACAAGGACCTCGCTCTCGACCGCACGATGATCCCGTTGGGATCGTGCACGATGAAACTCAACGCCACGGTCGAGATGCAACCGCTCACCTGGCCGGGTTTGGCCGACATGCACCCGTTCACGCCCGACGACTCGACCATCGGCATCCGCACCATGATCACCCAGCTAGAGGCCATGTTGGTGGCCATCACCGGATACGACGCCGTCAGCCTGCAGCCAAACGCCGGCAGCCAGGGTGAGTTCTCCGGTCTTCTCGCGATCCGCGCCTATCACCGCAGCCGGGGCGAAACGGGCAGGAACGTATGCCTGATTCCGTCCAGCGCACACGGAACCAACGCCGCCAGCGCTGTGATGGCCGGCCTGCATGTCGTCGTCGTTCGCTGCGACGATCGAGGAAACATCGACCTCGCCGATCTCGACGCCAAGGCAACCGCTGCCGGCGACGCCCTCGCAGCAGCGATGGTGACGTACCCGTCGACGCACGGTGTGTTCGAGGCTCGCATCAGCGAGTTGTGCGAGATCGTTCACCGTCACGGCGGTCAGGTGTACGTCGATGGAGCGAACCTGAATGCGATGGTGGGGCTGGCCCAGCCCGGCAAGTTCGGCGCTGACGTCAGCCATCTCAATCTGCACAAGACCTTCTGTATCCCGCACGGCGGTGGTGGGCCGGGCGTCGGTCCAGTGGCGGTACGTGCCCATCTCGCCCCGTTCCTGCCCGCGCATCCGTTGGCTTCCGCCGGGCAGCCGGTCGGTGCCGTCGCTGCGGCTCCGTTTGGATCAGCGAGCATCTTGTCGATCTCGTGGGTGTACATCGCTCTGATGGGAGCATCCGGTCTCACCGACGCCAGCGCCATGGCAGTGCTCAACGCCAACTATGTCGCCGCTCGCTTGAACCCGCACTTCCCGGTGTTGTACACCGGAGAGCACGGCCATGTGGCACACGAGTGCATCATCGACTTGCGGCCGATCACCAAGGCCACCGGCGTCACTGTCGACGACGTCGCCAAGCGGTTGATCGACTACGGCTTGCACGCACCGACCATGAGTTTCCCGGTCACCGGAACGCTGATGGTCGAGCCGACCGAGAGTGAATCACTGTTCGAACTCGACCGATTCTGCGCAGCGATGATCGCGATCAAGGGCGAGATCGACGCCGTGGCATCGGGAGTGTGGGACGTCGCATCGAGTCCGCTGCGCTTTGCGCCGCACACCGCGGAGGACCTCATCGGCGATTGGAATCGACCGTACGATCGTCGGCTCGGCGCCTACCCGATCCCCACATTGCGTGCTTCGAAGTACTTTCCACCGGTATCGCGCATCGACGCAGCGTTCGGCGATCGCAATCTGGTGTGCAGCTGTGAACCGCTCGAGGCCCTCGCCGCTCTATCGGCCTGAGGTCGGCCGCGGCTACGGTGCGGCCATGGCGCAAAGCACTCCCCCAGGCATCAGTGACCTTCTCGGTCTGTTCGGCGGGGCCAACCCGTTGGGGGCGATCACCAAGTCGATAAGTCAGTTCCAGCGTGGGGTGACGGACTTTCTGTCGGCCGTCGAGAACTTCAACAAGACAATGCAACAGCTGCAAGGCGTCGCTGAACGGGTCAACGGTATTCTCGACACCGTCGAGGAACCGATCAAGGCGTTCGTGCCGCAGGTGACACGAACCATCAAGGCCGCCGATGCGATGGTCGAGCAGCTCAGCGGGCCGATCGACCGGGTTGCGCCCGGGCTGGCACGACTGGCCGATGTACTTGCCGCGCCGGCCCTCGCCTCGATGCCGACCGATCTCAGCGAGTTCATGGGCGTGCTCACCGATCT
>JANOJI010000417.1:0-3785 GCA_031408175.1 Ilumatobacteraceae bacterium | reverse complement strand
CGGGCTGACGACGAGGGCGAGCGGTGAACACCCACCGTGCGCCCCGGGCATACATCGCCGGCCCGTTGTTCGATGAGGGCGAGCGGTGGTGGATCGAGCGGGTCGAACAGACGGTTGCCAACGCCGGTTTCATCACGTTCTTGCCACACCGAGACAATCCGCCAAAGGACGAGCACAATGTCGCCGAGATCTTTGCCAACGATCGTCGCGGGCTCAATGAATGCGATGTCGTCGTCGCCAGCCTCAACGGGATCATCACCGACGACGGGACGGCGTGGGAGCTCGGCTACGCGTTTGCGAGGGGCAAGCCGATCATCGGGCTACACACCGACTGGCGCCGCCGGTTCGATCACGAGGTGATCAACTTGATGATCGAATGCTCGCTGACGCTGCTCGTGCGCTCGATCGACGACCTGCCGGCAGCGCTGTCGAGCGTGCTCGATGAGGCCGCGCCTACGCGGTGAGGCCGATGGGACAGCTGACCCCGGTGCCACCAATGCCGCAATAGCCATTGGGGTTCTTGGCCAGATACTGCTGGTGGTACGGCTCGGCGTAGAAGAACTCACCCAGCGGTTTGATCTCGGTGGTGATGTCGCCGAACCCGGCGGCGTTCAGTCGCTGCTGGTACATCGTCAGCGAGCTCTCGATGGCCACGTGCTGCGCTTCGGATGTGAAGTAGATCGCGCTGCGGTACTGGCTGCCGACATCGTTGCCCTGCCGCATGCCCTGCGTCGGGTCGTGGCTCTCCCAGAACAACTTCAGCAACTGGTCGAAACTGACGTGCGATGGATCGAACACCACCAGCACGGCTTCGGTGTGGCCGGTCAGCCCGCTGCAGGTCTCCTCGTAGGTTGCGTTGGGAGTAAAGCCTCCCGCGTAGCCCACAGCTGTCGAATACACGCCGTCGGTCTGCCAGAACTTGCGCTCGGCGCCCCAGAAGCAGCCCAGCGCGAACACGGCAGTCTCGAACCCGTCCGGCCACGGACCGACGAGTGGATTGCCGTTGACGAAGTGTTGCTCGGGTACGGGCATGGTTTGATCGGTGCGCCCAGCAAGCGCGTCGCCCTCGCCGACCATCTGCTGCTTTTTGTGAAAGATCATGCGTCCAAGGTTACGACGTATCGTCCCGGTCGAATACCGTTCACGTGGTGAACATTCGCGAAACGATTGCAGACGATCTGCCTGCTGCCCTGGCCCTCAACAACGGCAGCATCCCTGCACTCAACGAGATCGACGTCGCCGAGATCGACCGACTCTTGGGTATGGCCTGCCTGGCCCTGACGGCCGAGGTTGACGGGGAGTTTGCCGGGTTCTGCATCACGTTCCCACCAGGCGTCGAGTACGCCAGCTTGAACTACGGCTGGTTCAGTCGAAACTTCGACGACTTCGTGTACCTCGACCGAATCGCCGTCGACCCCACCTACCGTCGCCTCGGCATCGGCAAGACCTTCTACGACCACGTCATCAAGCGGTTCACCGGTGTGTTTCCCCATCTGTTGTGCGAGGTCAATGTGCGACCGCGCAACGAGGCGTCGTTGTTGTTCCATCACTCCATCGGGTTTCGCGAGGTTGGCCAGCAAGACACAGACGGCGGCAACAAGACGGTCAGTTTGTTGGCACTACGACTGGAGTGACACCGCTCGCCCAAACTCTTCATGCCGCCAACACCTTCGGCGGACCCGTGGTCATTCGGGTGCCGTCGGTCCGGATGATCGTGAGATTGCGAGCGGCATCGAGGCTGAACAACCAGCCGCCCTCGTGCGCCAGATGGTGATGCTTGCTGCACAAAGGCAGCAGATTCTCGATGTCAGTCGGTCCGCGATTGCGGAAGTACTTCAGGTGGTGGATCACCACGTAGTCCCATGCCACACAGCAACCGGGTACAGCGCATCCCCGATACATCGCCCGAAGCGCCCGGCGCTGCTCGCGGTTGGCCAGGCGAGTTGTGCGTCCCAATTCCATGTGCACCCCATCGGCGCCGACGATGATCGGCGTGACGTCGGCACAGCACGCCATTCGGCGAATGGTCTCGACCGGCAACTCGATGGGCAGCCCGCAGTCGATCACCGAATGCTCGTGGAGTCCTTCGGCGAGAGTCTTGGCGTCGATGAGTATCGACATGTCGCCGCCGCCGCTATGCCCCGAGCGCTTTCCTGCCGTCAGCGCCATGAGTGCGAGCGCCCGGAGATGGTGTTGCTTCTCGAGCGGATCGGTTGGGCACGTGTCAGGCGGGGCATCGTGAAAGAGCGCCTCGAGAGTGCTGCGAAGACGGTTGTCCAAGATCGCGCCAGACTCGGGATCGAACTCGCCGCGCAGGAACCACATCCCGGTCTCGCGATCGACCCAGCTGCGAAGCCGGGTGTTGCGTCGCTGACGCTCGAGTGTCGCGATGCCGTCGTCCCGCTGTGCCCGCCGGATCTCGGCGCGAAGCGTTCGCCCGAACTCAGACGAGGTGGTTCGTGACGCGACCTCGGTGAGGAATTCGCCACGTGTAGCCAATCGCCGCTTTGTGTCGTTGTCGAGACCGGCGACGCTCCTGGCAAGAACGTCCACATGATCCACATTGACGCCGCCGGCATCGAGTGCAGCGCCGAAATCGGGCAGCAATTCGACCGCCTCGGCACGTCGGAATGGTTGGATGGCCTGCGTCAACGTGACTCGAGTGGCGTCGGCGACGATCTGTTCGGGGAAGATCCCGGGCGTCTCGACGGTGAGTTGATTGAGGCGCTGGGTGACGGCGAGTGAACGGGATTCGATCCACGAGCGAAGGCTGTTGAGACGGGCGAGCAGTGACGAGCATTGTGCCGTACCAGACACAGCGAGGTGGTCATCGTCTAGTTGTTTGACCAGCTCTGTATACTGTGTCGTATTCATAGACGAACGCTAGTTCGATTCACGAATGCTGTCAAGACTTCATCAAGAAAAGAAAAACATGGCTGTGAACGGTGACTCGTAGAACCCGTACTATCGGCGATTGGGATGAAACACGCCGGTCACGTCACCCTTGACGAGTTGGAGCTGCCCGTTCGATGACAGCGTCGATCTCGACCAACTGATCGGCGTACCCGAGCAGCGTCACGCCTAGCAAGGTTGCCGGCGGCACGTTGTGCTCGAAGCACGATGTGACTTCACCCCATGCATCGAGCAGGTTCTGATGTGGACCGACCACGTACACCGTTAGTTGATGGATGTCATCGCGTGTGAACCCGTGATGGGTGATCAGTGTGAGGAGGTTCTCCAGACATTGCCGAGTTTGCGCCACTGGATCGCCTTGTCCGACTACATTCGCCGAAGCGTCTCGCGGCACTTGACCGGCTACAAATAGCCGGCCGCCGACACGATCGGCGTAGCGGTAGCTCGACGTCTGCGCCAGACCGGCGCCGAGTTCGCCTTCATTCAATGGCTGTCGCATCGCGCCGACGTTACTGGTCGTTCGGCACCGACACCCTGTGAGATACGACGATCAATGCGATGGGCACCACCACGAAGAGCGCTAGTCCACCGAGGCTCGCCGCGACGTCGCCACTGTCAAGACCGTCGGTGTTGATGATGTGGTACACGAGGTGCGGAATCCCGGACAGCAACGAGGCCACAGAGGCAGTGATGATCATCGGTCGCGACAAGGTGATGATGGCAGCGATCAGCACGGCAGCGAGAGCGAGGTTCAGGCCGCCGACGTCACGCACCAAGTGCTCGTTGAACGGTCCGTCGACGCGCACCCAGGCTCGACCAAGACCGGGGAAGTGATCGTAGAACGATCGAGGCGCAAACTGCGCCCACACGCC
>JANOJI010000410.1:0-3691 GCA_031408175.1 Ilumatobacteraceae bacterium | reverse complement strand
TTTGGATACCTTCCGGCAAGTTCTTTGCGGACCATCGCCCACGAACCAGACCAGAATCCAGGGAGGTCGTTGGTGATCTGGATGGGTCGATCTGCCGGCGAGAGCAGCTCGATGGTCAGCGGTATGTCGTCGGCGATCGTCGGATGAGTCAGGGTGCCGAACATGTCTTGCACGCGCACGGACACCGTCGGATTGTCGCGTTGATAGTCGATCTCGACATTGCGGCCGGCGGCAGTCAGCAGCGTGGGTGGCACCGACGTCGCCAGATGGGTTTGCTGGTCCCACGACAGCATGGTGGTCAGCACCATCTCGAGGTCGATGGCGACGAGGTCGGCACGGTTCGTCGCCCGTTGCAGGAAGGGCCCCAGCCAGTCGGCCAAGGTGGCGAGCAGCGTCTTGTCGTCGACCGCCGGCCAGTCATCGCCGAGCTGAAGAGCGGCGAAGGCGAGCCGCTGCCGAAGTTGCTGGGCACTGCTCGACCAGTTCAAGACACCCAAGCGCGTGGCCCGTACTCGCTCGAGGAGCGCCGCAACTGTGTCGTCACCGGGCAGCGGTGGCCGGTACTGCTCATCGAGCAACATCGACCCAAGTCGAACCGTCTCATATGACACCAGGTCGTCGCGCTGCTTGTCCCACGTGACGACCTGCTGACGCTCGACATCGTCACCCAGTGAGGCGATCAATTCCGTGGCCTCGATGCCGGCACCGATGCGGACGCGTGCGCTGCTGCGATTGCCGTCGAGATCGGCGGCCACGATGAATCGTTCGTCCGCCAATGAGTCGTTGGCGGCTACCCAAGCCCCGGTACCGGTACGCATCTGGAACTGCCCCGGTTGCCGGCGGCGCACGGCGACGCGGTCGGGAAAGGCGAGCGCGATGGTCGAACCGGTGTGCTCTGCGGCGATGTCGTCGAAGTCGAGATGCACGCTGCTGCGGCGGGCGATGTCGACGGAGCGATCGCGGATGCGGGCGACATCGCGGCGATCAGCGCGCTCGTGGTGATCGTGTCCACACACGACTCGCACCCGAATGGCAAGATCTGCGGGCAACTCGTCGGATCTGCCGCGCAGTACATCGCGTTCGTCGAGAATGGCTGCGATCAGGCATGCCAGGCCTTTGTCGGTGTCCGGTGAGGCGACCACCATTCGCGCCAGTCGCGGGTGCAGCGGAAGCGCCAGCATGGCTCGTCCCGTCGAGGTGGGTCGGCCGTCGGTGTCGAGCGCGCCGAGCCGCCGCAACAGTTCGTGCGCCTGCTGCATGGCTCGCGCTGGTGGTTGGTCGATGAATCGAAGGTCGCTGGGCGCGGTGCCCCATGCGGCGAGCTCCAGGGCGACACCGGCGAGATCGACCTGCGTGATCTCGGCCTCGAGGTGGGCGCGGCGCGTTGTGTGTTCGAGCTTGCTCCACAGCCGGTAGGCAACGCCGGGTTCGGTGCGCCCTGCTCGTCCGGCGCGCTGATCGGCCGATGCTCGGCTGGTGCTGATGGTGGTGAGGCGGGTCATGCCACTGCCGAGGTCGTGCCGCGGCACGCGAGCCAAGCCTGCGTCAACCACGATTCGCACGCCGCTGACGGTCAACGACGATTCGGCGATGTCGGTGCTCAACACCACGCGGCGCCGTCCGACGGGCGACGGCAGCAATGCCAGGTCCTGCTCGGCCAGAGACAGCGCACCCGCCAGCAGACGCACGTCGACATCGGCCCCGACCCTGTCGGTCAGGAACTGCTCGACCCGACGGATCTCGCCGATACCGGGCAGGAACACCAGCACGTCGCCCGGTTGGTCGTTGAGTGCACGAACAACCGCCTCACCGATGGCCTGCTCGATGCGGGTGCCTTTCATCATCGGAAGCCATCGCAGGTCGACGGGAAACGAACGGCCGACACTCTCGATCATGGGTGCGTTGCCGAGGACGGTGGTCAGCTTGGCGACATCGGGTGTCGCCGACATCGCCAACAGGCGCAGATCGGGGCGAACCGTTTCTCTGGCATCGATGGCGAATGCCAATCCGATGTCGGTGGGCACGTTGCGTTCATGTACCTCGTCGAAGATCACCATCCCCACACCGGGCAGTTCGGGGTCATGCTGGAGCCGCCGAGTCAATACACCCTCGGTGACGACTTCGATCATCGTGTCGCGGCCGATCCGCCGCTCGTCTCGGGTCTGGTAGCCGACGAGCCCACCGACCTCGGTGCCCAGCAATGCGGCCATTCGCTGGGCAGCAGCTCGAGTTGCCAGCCGCCGTGGTTCGAGCATGACGATGCGACCGGTCAGCCAAGGCTGCTCGATCAACCACAGGGGAGCGACGGTCGTCTTGCCCGCGCCTGGTGGCGCGACGAGCAACGCGGTTCCGTGCCGCTCGAGTGCCGTTGCCAGTTCGGGCAACACTTCAACGACGGGCAGGTCGCGTGCCGCGGCGGGCATCGCCACGTTCAGCCGAGTGCTGGTGTGCCGTGGAACGACCCAGGGTCACCGGCAACTGGGATGGTCGGACTGATCCACGCCGTCGCGGTGGCGATCTGCTCGGCGACCGTTCGCCACTCGCTGGCGCTCCAGCCCTCGGCGCATGCCTGCAGCGTGCCGTCGAGGCGAATGAACACAAAGGCGGGCAACTGGGCCAGGTCGAGGGTGCGGACGAATGCGCGATCGGGGTCGCAGTACACCAGGAAGTCGTTGGTCAGCGGTCCGAGGAACGCCTTGGCTCCGTCGGCATCGGCGGTGACGACGAAGTTGACGCGGGCATCGGTTCCACGGAGGCTTTCGAGGATGCGTGCCGCAGTCTTCAACACCCACGAACTCTCGTTGGTGTACGGGTCGAGCACCACGCTGGCCAGGTGGAACGTGGTCAGCCATTCCTCGAGCGGCCGGGTCTCGCCGCCCAGTGAGGTCAGCTTGGTATCGAGGGACGGGTTGCTCGCCACGGCTGCAGACGGTAGCGCGCCAGCGTCGCACGCCCCAATGTGGCAGTAGCGTCGCGACTGATGCATCCGATCGAGCGGCTCCGCTATGTGGCCAGGGCGTCGGGTGGTGATCAGCGCATGCTGGTCCGCGAAACGGCCGGCGCGTTGCGCGGGCTCGGCTTCGACCCTGCCGGGCTGGTGGTCGCGTGCCGGCGCATCGTCGAGCGACACCCCTACTCGGGCCCGCTGTGGTGGCTGTGTGCGTCAGTGCTGGCCGCGCCCGACCCGTATCGATGTGCGGCTGCGTTGGCCGACGATCTCGAAGCGGATCCGACCCCCGATGTCATCGTCGAGGCACTACCCGATGATGCAACGGTCTGCGTCGTCGGCTGGCCTGACCTGATCGGTGAGGCACTGCTCCGCCGCGGCGATTCGACGGTGTTGGCGATCGACACCGACGACCACGGCATGGGCAGCGCGGCGTTCGTGCGACGATTGCAGCGAGCTGAGGTCGAGGCCGAGATCGTGCCGCCAGCGGGGCTCGCGGCGGCAGTGCTCGCCAGCGATGTGGTCGTCGTCGAGGCCCTGGCCGCCAGCGAGACCGATCTGCTCGCGAGCGCTGGATCGCGGGCGGTCGCGTCGGTCGGCTATTGCGCTGAGGTGCCCGTCTGGGCGGTCGTCGGCCGCGGTCGATGCCTGCCGTCCGCGTTGTTCGAGGCGATGGGGCAGCGACCCGCCGACCTGGGCGTGCCGTGGGAGGCGCTCGCCGAGTATGTCCCTCTCGCTCTCACC
>JANOJI010000407.1:0-16289 GCA_031408175.1 Ilumatobacteraceae bacterium | reverse complement strand
AACGTTGGTGAGGCCCTTCAAGCCGGAGTCGATGCTCATCCCCTCGGGCATGTTGGCCGTCGGGTCGAAGGCGACCTCGCGCTCGAGGGTGGCGCGGTCCAGATCGCCACGGGGATCGATCACGTCGCGCTCCAATGTCGGGTCCCGCCTGACGTTGTCACCCGGGTCGATGGGGTCTGTGCCGTCGAGTCGCTCCTGCGCGTCGCTGACGCCATCGCCATCGCTATCGGTGCTCGGCGCGCTTGATGCGCCCATGAGAATGTCGTCGCCCTTGGGCATGATCCCTCGATTCCTACAACCAATCGCCCCTGCGGCGACACCGTTTGCGTACGGTACGACGTCGGCGCTCGCAAGGCACCTAGGCAAAGTCCCAGTTATGAGTGGATGTGGCATGATCCGAGTCGTGCCGAACGCGTTCCCGGACCCATCCGCCGGCACAGAGCGCAACGACGTCGACGAGTACGGCGTCGGTCGGCTGATCGGTCGCGACGACGAGCTCGAACATCTCGAGACGTGGTTCGGCGACGTCCTCGCAGGGCGTAGTCGGCCGCTGTTGCTCGAGGGCGAACCCGGCATCGGCAAGACATCACTCTTGCGCGCCGCCCGTGCCCGGGCCCAACGACTCGGCGCTCGCCCGATCGCGGTATCGCCGATCCCGACCGCAGCCAACCTTGCCCTATCCGGTCTGGGTGCTGTGCTCGACTCACTTCGATCCGCAGCAACGGGGCCCGATGGCGGTGTCGCCGATCCGTTGCAACTCATCTCCGGCGACGACAGCGCAAGCGCCAATCCACTGACGTTGGGCGGTGGGCTGGTCGCCCTCCTGGCCGCTGCCGCCGAGGCACAGCCGATCGTGCTCATGATCGACGACGGTCAATGGCTCGACCGGTCGTCGGCCGAAGTCATCGTCGCCGCGTTCCAGGGGCTGATGCTCGATCGGGTCGGCCTGCTGGTCGCAGCCCGCAGCGGTGAGCCGCACCGCTTCGAGCAGATTCAGCGTCTGCCGATCCGAGGTGTCAGCAAGGCCGCCGCAACGGAGTTGTTCTCGACGTTGCGAATCGACGCGGCAGTGATGTCGCGTTGCTGGGAGGCAACCGGCGGCAACCCGCTGGCCCTCGACGTGGTCCTGCACGGCATGGACGACCAGCAGCGGCGCGGTGCACGCCCACTGCCCGAACCGCTACCGGTCGCAGACTCGATCGCTGCAGCGTTCCGGCGCCGTGTCGAAGCGCTACCCGCCACAACGCGCTCTGCGCTCGTCGTACTGGCCGCCGACACGGACTCGTCGCCCGCCGCCCTGTTCACCGCCTTGACGAGTCTTGGTCACGACATGGTCGACTTCGACCCGGCCGAAGGCGCGTCGATCGTGGTGAATTCCGGCGGCCGGCTGGCATTCGCTCACCCGTTGCTGCGAAGTAGCGCACTGACCACTGCCACGCCGGCGCAACTCCGGACTGCCCACTCAGCACTTGCAGCAGCTCACAAAGATGCCGGCGAACTCGAGCCGTGGGCCTGGCATCTCGCCGCCGCCGCCACGGGGCCGGATGACACCGCAGCGCACGCGCTGGCCGACGTGGCTGGGACAGCCCTTCGTCGTGGCGCCATCGCCGCTGCCGCCGAGGGCTTCCTGGTCGCCGGCCGCCTCGCCCCGAAGCGGCCGGACCGAGCAGCGTGGCTGTTGGCTGCGGGAGGCGCGACATGGGTGGTCGGGCGCATGGACGAGGCGATGAGCATCCTCGGCGAGGCACTTGACGCGTCGGATACTCCGACCGAACGAGCTGAAGTGAGCATGTTGCTCGCCAAGATCGAGTTGTGGAGCCGTGGGCCACGCGTTGCTCGTGACCGCTTCCTCGGCGCGGTTGGTGAGCTGGGCACCGACCATCCCGGCCTGGCCTCCAGGCTGGTCAGCCAAGCCGCCGGGACCGCCGTTGTGTCGGGTGACGTGCACGGCACGCTCGACCTGGCCCGCCGCGCGGTCGAATTGGCCCCTCCCGACGACCCGGCGGCTGTCGTGCAGGCCGAACTCGTCATCGGCTATCTCGAGATCCACGCCGCCGACCCCGCTGCCCAGGCCCGGCTCGAACCCATCGTCGAGCTCGCCGAACTGTTGATCGGCAGCGGGGATGAAGAGGTCGGTGGTTTCCTCGGGCTCGTCGGGATGTGCTTGACCGAGGCAGAGCGGTTCATCGAGGCCGAGCGGCTCTTGCTCGCCGCCGGCCGTCAAGCCCGTCGCAACGGCGCCTCGGCTGACGGCGCGCTCTTCGCCGCCATCTTGGCCGAGAAGCACTGGCGAACCGGCGACTGGCTCGAGGCAGCACATCTCGCCGCAACCGACGTTGCCCACGGCACGACGATGCCCGTCAATCTGGCCTGGGCTGCGGCCGTTCTGGCTCATTTCGACGCAGCGGCCGGTCGAGCCGAGGCCTGTCGCGAGCGAGCCGCCGTCGCCGTGCGCGGCGGCCGGGCGACGGGTGCCGGCGTCGTGCTGATCTGGGCAGGCCATGCCATGGGGCTCCTCGAGATCGGCTTCGGCCGCTGGGCTGCCGCAGCGCGCCAACTCGACCGGGTGGCGGCGCTCACCGAGGCGTTGGGCAGGCATCACCCAGGGGCGGTGTGGTGGCAGGGCGACCACATCGAGGCGCTTGCTCGCTGCGGCCGACTCGACGATGCCGCGCGAGCGCTCGAACGACTCGACCGGGAGCGCGCCGTTGGTGACCAGATTTGGCCAGCCTGTGTTGCCGCACGGGGCAGGGCAATGTTGACTCCCGACATCGGCACGGCGCTCGGAGAGTTCCAGCTCTCGATCGAGTTGGCTGCAGCGCTACCCGCCCCGTTCGAGACGGCACGCTCGCGTCTCAGCCGCGGCGAGCGGCTGATCGCAACCGGAGCAGTCGAGGCCGCGAACACCGACCTGCGAGACGCACTAGCATCGTTCGAACGGCTCGGCGCCGCCTCGTTTGCCGAACGCACTCGTGCGTTGCTCGGAGAGCCGATGGCTGCCCGCTCGTCCGTCGGATTGGACGAGCTACTCACGCCCGGAGAGCTCCGTGTGGCACTCGCCGTGGCCAAGGGTGCAACCAACCGGGAGGTCGGCGCCGACCTCTTCGTCAGCGTCAAGACCGTCGATTACCACCTGCAGAACGTCTATCGGAAGCTCAACCTTCGCTCGCGCACGGAACTTGCGGTCAGGGTCGCCCAGGCGACCGGCGACGATGTCCGTCAAACTGCACCTTGAGGCAGGACCGCCACGGGCGGTGCTCGTTACGCTTGAAGCGCCGATACGAGGAGGGAGTACAACATGGGAAAGGTCGTGTTCAGTGGACACGGTGGCTTCGAAACGTCCACCAATCCACCCATGATCACCGTGCCAGAGAGCACCGAGATCCACTTTTACACCGAGAACTTGAAGGCCTTGCTTGACTCGATCGGTGGTGACATCGAATCGATGTCGACGGCCTTCGATTCTGCCCAGCCAAGCCAGTCCGTCTACGCCGGTAGCTCAGTCCCGAACTACACGCTGTACGACCCAGAGGACCTCAACATCCAGGATTCTCCCCCCGGCGTCGACCAGTTCGTCGTCAGCGGAGGATCGATGACCCTCGGCCAGTTGTTCGACGCCGGAGTCAGGGGCGAATGCCACTGCGCAGCGTGCCGGGTCGTGGACCTCGCGTCGGCCGGCGGCGAACTGCTCGGTGTCAATGCTGCCCAGACCGACTACGGCTACGAGGGCGGCGAAGTCGGCACGTCGATCGACGGCAACTCCAGCGAGGCCGACACTGCCAACCAGTGGCTGGCCTGGTTCTGGTCGGCCGACGAGGACGCCCAAGTCGCAGCATTCGACGATCTCCCCTCGGGATACAAGCGGATCTACTGCGACTACAGCCCAGACCTCGCCACCTGGGCCCGCCAGCGCAGCTACATCGTCTGAGTCACGGTCTCGGCGCGATCCAGTGGGTCACCGCCATGAGGTCTCGCTCCGCCGAGTCTCGTTGAAACCGAGCAGAACGGGGCCCTTGGGTCCGGCGAGGATCCGACAGACCGAGGCCTGATCGAGATGGCATCGCCAGCCCACCGTCAGGTCGACCCCGAGAGCCCACATCACGGCCGCCTTGATCGGCGAGACGTGGGACGTGACCACGATGGTCTGCTCCCGAGCGTCAGCCAACAAATCGCCGGCCGCAGCAACGACGCGCTCGCGCATCTGCTCCATGCTCTCGCCACCACCGGCTCGATACTGCGGATCGACACGCCACCTCGCCCACACGTCGTCGGGGACGTCGGACGTTGCGACACCATCGAGGGTGCCGTAGTCGAGTTCGATCCATCGCTCGTCCACTTCGTAGGGCACCCCAAATGCTTCCGCCGTCTGGCGGGCCCTGAGCAACGGTGAGCTCACCACACGATCCGGGCGACCCAGCCACTCTGCAACCCCACTTGCCTGGGCCAGACCGACGTCGTCAAGGGGAAGATCGAGGAGGCCCTGCAGCTTCCGGGCAGCGTTTGCCTCGGTGCGACCATGACGAACGAGTACCAGCACTAGAACAGTGAATCAGATCCGGCGTACGGATTCGTTCGTAAACCGAACTCGTGAGCGCAGAAGCACGCTCGACGTAGCAGCGGCCAGCACGGAGGCAGCCAGGATCGCCATGATCGCGTTGGACTGTTCGACCGGGTCGGTCAGCGCAAGGTCGGTGATGAACAGGGCAACCGTGAAGCCGATTCCCGCAGCGGCACCAACCCCGGCGATCTGACGAGAGTCAGCACCGTCGGGATTGTCAGCCAGCCCGGCCCGCACCGTGGCGCGAGTTGCGAGTACGACACCCAGCGGCTTGCCGACGAGCAGGCCGAAGAACACACCCCACGTGATCGGAGAACGCACCGCGTCGCCAAGCCGATCGGCGGAGATTTCGATGCCGCTGTTCGCCAACGCAAAAGTGGGGACAATCACGTAGCTCGTCCATGGGTGGAGAACGTGCTGCAGCCACTCGACAACCGATACCGAGCCCCTCGCCAGATCACTCGTCGTGCGTGCCGCGTCGGCGTCGGACAGATCGATCAACTCATCGCTGTCGATGAGCTCCGGACTCAGCCGGGGCGTCGATGGCGCCAGTAGGCCCATCGCCACGCCCGCAATCGTGGGATGGATCCCAGCCTCCTGGAGACTGAGCCACACGATCCCGCCAATGACGAAGTAGACCCACGTCGAGTAGATCCCGAGACGGCTGATGACGAGGGTCAGACCTACGCCAACGGCAGCCGCGGCGAGCCAGCCGAACATCACACCAGTTGAGTACACCGCGGCGATGATGACGATCGCGCCGACGTCGTCGACGATCGCAAGTCCGAGCAAGAAGGCGCGCAGCGATGCTGGGATGCGAGGGCCAGCGACCGCGAGGATGCCGACCGCCAGGGCGATGTCGGTGGCCATCGGAATTGCCCAGCCGCGGGGCGCCGACGTACCGGCAATCGCGAGATACACCAGCGCGGGCACCAGCATCCCGCCCAGCGCGGCTGCACCGGGTAGGAGCGCGGCACGCCGCGATGACAGGTGGCCGTCGGTCAGCTCGCGCTTGATCTCGAGCCCCACGACGAGGAAGAAGATGGTCATCAGGCCATCGTTGACCCAATGGCGCAGATCGAGGTCCAACGTATGGCCACCCACCGAAATCGCGGCGCGGCTCTCCCACAGGTCTACATACGACTGCGACCACGGCGAATTCGCCCACACGAGGGCGAACACGGCGCTGCCGGCCAACAGGATCGCGCCGGATGCCTCGGTCGCGAGGAAGTCGCGCAGTGGCGACAGCATGCGAACAATGGGCGAACGGGTGCGACGAAGGGCGCGATCCATGGAAGTCTCCTTGTACTTCGCCGACCAGACTTCCCGGCACACCACGTTGTGGGACCGACCATACCCACAATCAATGTCACTCGGGCACAAGCCGTCCGTGGTGGATCAGCGCGCTTCGGCGCTGCCGGACCGAAAGGTCGCACCGGCGCCACATCCACGCCAGCATCAGTGCTCCGGCAGCTTCGAACGCGATGTTCAGCCAACCGCGTTGCAACGACGGAACTCGAACACTCCCCCACGACCCACTGAACGGCCACCAGAACACGCGGGTCGATGCAAACGCGCCGTCCCAGACGAGGTGCATCAGCATGCCGATCGGTAGCGCAAGCAGCAGCCTGCGAATCGGCTTGCGACCGGCCGTCACCAGCATCACGAGCACCAACACGCCAACTGCGACCGTCAAGCTGTGTGCCCACCGAGCGTGACCGTCGGGAAGGTCGATCGCATCGGGCAACAGTGCACCAACAGCGAGCAGCCGGTAGTCGAATCTCGGGTCGCGAAAGACGTACCACACCGAGATGACGGCCGTGCCGATGAACCACAGAAACATCGGCGATCAGCGAACCAGCACGCGCCCGCACTGCGGGCAATCGACCAGTTCGTCAGCAGGCAACGCCTTGAAGGCATCGACCTCGGCCCGCGACAAGTCGAGATGGCAGCCGTCGCACTTCACGCCGACGAGTCTGGCGATACCGATGCCGCCATGGCGGGCTCGTTGCCCGTCGTAGAGCGCAACCTCCTCAGGAGTCAGCGCCGCGCGAGCCGCGTCGTACTTCGCGGTCAAGTCGGATTCCTCGTCGGCACCGCTGCCTTTGGCGACCGCGAGTTGCGCGGCGGCCGCTTCCCTCATCGCCACCACGGAGTCCTCATCCGCCGCGAGTTGGGCCAGTCGCTGTTCGGCATCGGCCTGTTGCTCCATCGCTTCCAACTCGCGATCGTCGAGTTCGTCACGATGCGCGTTGAGGATCTCGATCTCGTGGTTCAGCGCATCGGCCTGGCGAGTCTCGGTCACGATCTTCAACTGCTGCTCGAGCCGGCTGCGCTTCGCTGTCAACCCCTCGGCCTCGTGTTCGATCGTCTCGATCGTGGTCTCCGCCTCGCTCGACTGCTTCCCAGCCGTGGCGATTGCCAACTGGTGTTCGGCCATCCGCCGCTCGGCATCCGCGAACACCTCAGCCTCGGGCAGCTTGGTGAGCCGGCGTTGGAGTTGGTGGAGTGCTATGTCGAGCTGCTGGAGTTCCCACAATGCTTCGCCGTTCACGGCTTCTTCTTACCAGTAATGACGACTCCGCCCGGCGGTCGCTCGCAGTTGTAGACCATTGTTCCCGACGCGGGCACGGTCGGGAACGGCGCTTTGGGGTCGAGTACGTCAGGTGAAATCGTCGTGTCACTGGGAATCGCCTTCAGCACCGGCTTGGGTGGGGGCTCGGCGGGCGGCGCCGACACACCGGGATCGGGTGGCAACGTGCTGGCCGATGTCGTGGTCGAGCCGCCGGTCGGCAACGCGCCACTGACCAATTTCGCCAGACATTCGTTGCCGGGCAGATACATCCGCACCGCCTTGCGCGCAGGCTCCGGAGCTGCCGCCCAGTCTTCCAACGGTAAGGGAGCGATGGCCTGTTGCATGAACGCTCCCCAGATACGAGCCGGGTAGGTGCCGCCTTGCACCTCGCGGATGCCGTCGGCTTCGACGAACTCCGGCGTGTTGCAGGTGTTGACGCCGTTGATCTGCACACCGCACACCATCGGCGTATAGCCGTCGGGATCGCCGACCCACACCGCCGTTGTCAGCTGCGGTGTCGACCCGACGAACCACGAGTTGGTGTTGTACGTCTGTGTGCCGGTCTTGCCTGCAGCCGGGAACGGGAACTCGCTCAACGCCCCGCGTGCTGTGCCGTTCGTCAGTACCCCTTTGAGCATCGATACCGCGGTCAGCGCCACGCCCGGGTCGAGCACCTGCACTCCTGGATCTGCATGCGTGTACAGCCGTGTTCCATCGGCGCGATCGATGTAGTCGACGTAGTAGGGATCGTGGTGCAGCCCTTGATTGGCGATCGTCTGCATTCCAGCTGCCATGTCGAGCGCTGCCATCGGGTTGGCCCCGGTTGCGTACGAAGCCAGCGGCTCGACCGGCGTCCGCCCGACGATGCCCGGTTGTAAGTACGGAGAACTCGCCATTCGATACGTCATGTCGACCACGCGATGCAACCCGATGATCTGCGACAGACGGGCGAATGCGCAGTTGATCGAGGACCATGTCATGTTCGACAACGCCGCGACCGGCTTGGACGTCGCGTCGGTGATCGGAAATGGCACGTTCGGATCGTTGGGATCGGGCAGCACGCATGGCGACGTGCCGTCGATCAGATCGTCCGGTTGGGCACCGGCTTGCAGAGCCGCAGCGAGGATGAAGATCTTGACGCTCGATCCTGTTTGGCGAGGCACCAAGGCCATGTTGATCTCGTTGATCCGCGGCTGGAACCCACTGCCGCCCACCATCGCCCGGATCGCCCCCGTCTTGGTGTCGAGTGTCAGGATCGCGTTCTCGATTCCCACGTCCGTCTTGGGTAACACCTCGTGGGCCTGCTCGGCAAGCGCCTGCAGGTTGGGGTTGAACGTCGAGTGAATCTCGAGACCGCCTCGATACAACAGGTTGGCGCGCTGCTGTTCATCTCCCAGGAAGGTCGCCCGTCGCAGCAGATACTCCTTGATTGCCTCGGTGTAGTACGTCGGCGTGGTGGTGTAGGTGGGAATCGTGCGCACGCGCTCAGGCATCTTCCACGCTGACCCCAGCAGCGATCCGACCACGGGCGTCAACAGGCCCACGTCGGCCAGTCGCTCAGTTACTTGACGGAACCTCGCCCTGGCCCTTTCGGAGTGTCGAATCGGGTCGAAGCCCGATGGTGATCGAACGAGGCCGGCCAGGAACGCTCCCTCGATCATCGTCAGTTCGCCAACGCCTTTGCCGTAGTACACCTCGGCTGCCGCCTGTAAGCCGTACGCGTTGTTGCCGAAGAACACCGTATTGAGATAGCGCTCGAGGATGGCGCCCTTTGGCATCTTCTTTTCGAGCATCGTCGCGTAGTGCGCCTGCAAACCTTTGTAGCGACCATCGCGTGGCAGCCCGGCAAGAAACTCGTTCTTGACGACCTGCTGACTGATCGTGCTGGCACCCTGACGAGGTGCGTCACTGGAGAAGTTCGACAGCAAGGCCCGTGCAAACCCGCGCAGATTGACTCCATGATGCATGTAGAACTGCTCGTCCTCGACAGCGAGGAAGGCATCCAACACATCGGGCGGCACCTGGGCGAGCGTGATCGGTTGACTGTTCTCGCGCTCGAACACAGCGATGACATTGCCGAGCACGTCGTACACATAGCTGCGTTGCGAGAGCGACTGAAAGTCGGGCAGGGCCACGGGCATTTGGTCATGGGCGTTGGCTATCCGCCACAATCGGGGACCGACACCGACCACGACAGCGGTCGTGAGCAGCGCTCCGGCGACGATGATCGCCGCGAGACGGAGAAGCCAGGCAATGAGACGCACGCAATTCGCAGGCTAGTTGCGAGCCGTTGGCGATCATCGGCACCCGTTAGGTTGGCGCCGAATGACACCGCACCATCCTTTCCGGTTCGGCGTGCAAGCATCAACGGCCACCGATGCAGCATCGTGGACGGCACTGGCTCGCAAGGTCGAGTCCCTCGGTTACAGCACGCTGACCATGCCCGACCATTTCGACGATCAGCTGGCGCCGATCCCCGCCTTGATGGCAGCCGCTGATGCGACCGAAACGCTCCGCATCGGCGCACTCGTATGGGACAACGACTACAAGCATCCCGTCGTGTTGGCCAAGGAGTTGGCGACGATCGACGTGTTGTCGGGTGGGCGACTGCAGGTCGGGCTCGGCGCTGGCTGGCTGGCTACCGATTACCAGCGGTCAGGTATCCCTTACGACTCCCCCAACGTGCGCGTCGATCGATTCGAGGAAGGTCTCGCAGTCATCAAAGGAGCACTGCGAAGCGAGTCCTTCTCGTTCGCAGGCGAGCACTACACGATCACCGACTTCATTGGTTCGCCGCGCCCTGTGCAGGCACCATCGCCGCCGATCTTGATCGGTGCTGGAGGTGCGCGGATGCTGTCGATCGCGGCGCGAGAGGCCGACATCGTCGGTATCAACGGAACCCTCGCTGCCGGCGTTGTCGGCCCCGACGCAATCGCCTCGATGACAGCCGCAGCGGTCGATCGGAAGATCGAAATCGTGCACGCCGCGGCAGGTCACCGAGTCGGTGACATCGAGTTCAACGTGCGTGCGTTCATGGTTCGGGTCACCGACGAACGTGACGCAGCCGTGGAGCAGATCGCTGGATTCGTCGACGTCGATCCCTCGCTCGTCGTCGAGTCGCCGTTCGCCCTCATCGGCACACCGGCACAGCTTGTCGACGACCTGCTACGCCGCCGCGAGCGATGGGGATTCAGCTACATCATCGTCAACGCTGACGACGTCGTGTCCTTTGCGCCGGTCGTCGCCGAGCTCGCCGGCCATTGAGGCACGGGCCTGCCCGACCAACCCGAGTCCGGCGAGGCCGGGAAGGTTGTCGATTCGACGATCGATGCGGTCGACCATCGCCAGGCCGTCGTTGCCACCGAAGAGGAACGAGATCAAGTGGCGCACCTCGGCCTCCGGCATCACGTCGCTTCCGACCGGAGCCCAGAAGCGCTTGAGCGCCTGCCGTGTGAGCCATTGGGCGCGCCGATTGCCGTTCAGGCGTTTCGATGCCTGCGTCGCGTAGTAGTCGATGTGTCGTCCTTCCTGGCGCATGATCCGGCGTAGCATCTCGGCTAGAACTGGATGATCGCAACGCCGGGCAAGGCGGGCATAGGCGGCTTGCGTCGTCCACTCGTTCACGGCTCCCCACGTCATGTGCACCGCGGTCATCGATGGTCCGACGACCAAAGACGCCAAGCCGTGTGCGAACGGCTTGCTTGCCTCGGCCACCCGGCGAGCGCGACGAAGCTCCCGCACTCGAGTTGCACCGGCCGTCTCGTCGTGGGCGCGCAGCACCGTGGCGATTGCCTCGCCGTGCCAGTACTCCTCGAAGCTCCAGAACGTGAGGAACGTCGTGATCTCGGGATCACGATGCGCCGATGTGACCAGCAGATCGCGGAGATAACAGATCGTGTGCAACTCGATGTCGTGCATGTAGCGCAGGCAGCGCAACACGTCGGCATCGAGCCGGTGAGTGTGGAACACACTGGCCAGATCTAGGTCGCGCACGTCGAGCGGTGCGACCATCTGGGTGTACTTCTCGATCGTCAACTGCATGTCGTACGTTCGACGCACGACACGAGCTTGGATTGGTCAGACGACCGTGACTTTGAGAGCCTCGTCGCCTTTGCGACCCTGGCCCACTTCGAACTCCACCGTCTGGCCCTCTTCGAGCGAGCGGTAGCCATTGCCTTCGATGTTCGAGAAGTGCACGAACACGTCGGCACCGCCCTCTCGTGAGATGAAGCCATAACCCTTTTGAGCGTTAAAGAACTTCACGGTGCCGGTAGCCATTGCCTGTACTCCATATTGCTTACTTGCCCAACGACTTGTAGGGCACTCGGGGCGTAACGCTAGCAATTGCGAAAGACGCCGACGACCGTGGCCGAAAATCTCGAATTCGGATCAGCCGGCCATCGTCGCGATCATGTGATTCAAGACGTCGGTGTGTTCGGCCTGCGGGCTGAACAGGATCACTTCCGCATCTTTCACCACGCGCACACTGTGCCCGGGCGGCCAGTAGAAGAGGTCGTCGCCGACGCATGCCTCCTCGTTGCCGTTGACGTAGGAGATGACGACCTCGCCCGAGATCATGAATCCCCAGTGAGGCGCGTGACAAGCATCGTCGTCGAGACCTTTGAGGAGCGGCGCAATGTCGGTGCCGGCACCGAGCGAGAAGTACTCGGCAGCGAGCGATCCGTAGTCGGAGGCGTCGCCGAAGTTGATCACCTGGCGAGCAACGGCTCCGGGCACGTCGATCTTGGTCGGGATGTCGTCCTTGGTGATGCGCATGGTTCCTCGGTTCTGTTTGGCGGAGTGTCCCGTCTCACCGCTCAGCCAAGACCTTCGACGATCACCCGTCCAGTTCCAATACTGAACTGTGCCAATGTGGCGCATGAAGACCTACGGTCAGTACTGCCCAATCTCGCGGTCGGCCGAGCTGCTCGGCGATCGCTGGACGATCCACATCGTTCGCGATCTGTTGACGGGTACGTCCCGGTTCAACGAGTTCATCAGCGGCAATCCGGGGCTCTCTCGCGCGCTGCTCAGCCGACGGTTGCAGCAACTGAGGCGCGCGGGCGTGGTCGAGCAGGACGATGACGGCAGCTACAGGCTGACGCCGTCGGGCCGGGACCTCGAATCGGTCGTGTTCGGTCTTGCCAGATGGGGCGCCCGATGGACGTTCGGCGAACCCGAACCGGAGGAGCTCGATCCGGACCTGTTGCTGTGGTGGTTGCACCGGCGTCTCGACCCGAGCAAGCTGCCCGGTCCGCGGTTCACCATCTACGTCAACTTCACCGATCATCCCAAGCGGTACTGGATCGTGGTCGAACACGACGCGTCACTGTGTCTCGCCGATCCCCGATTCGACATCGATGTCACTATGCGCTGCGATCGGTCGACGCTGTACCGCACGTATCTCGGACACGTTCCGCTCGCGGAAGCCCACCGCAACGGCCGAATCGAGCTCATGGGGTCCAAGCCATCCGTTCGATCGTTCGTCAACGCGTTCCAGCCATCTCCGGTCGCGTCGATCGTCGCCGCTGAGTCGCCCGCCTGACCGCCACGCCCAGCAGGTGGGCCAGGACCTCCAGTACGGTGTCGGTGTGATTCGCAACCTTGATCCGGGGTTCTACTGCGACCCAACGGTCCACCAGGCGGAGCGAGAACGCATCTTTTGGCGAACCTGGCAGCTGCTCGGTCCGGCCTCGCAAGTCGCGTCACGGGGCGACTATGTCGCTGCCGAGATCGCGGGGGCAAAGGTGTTCGCGGTCCGCGGTGACGACGGCGTGCTTCGAGGGTTCCGCAATGTGTGCGTGCATCGCGGCGCGCGGTTGTTGGTGGAAGGCACCGGCCATTGCAGCGCGATCCAGTGCCCGTATCACCACTGGCTGTATGGCCTCGACGGCACCCTCAAGCGGACGCCCTGGTTTGGTGACGATCCCGACTTCGACATGACTGATTGGCCGCTGCAGCCGATCAATGTCGACGTGTGGCGTGGGCTGTTGTTCGTTGCCGTCGATCCGGTCGAACCGTTGCTCGCCAACCTTGGCGACACGGTCGGCGTGCTCGTCGACGAGCCCATCGATACCTTCCAGCTGTACCGCACCGAACGTCTGGTGTTCGATGCGAACTGGAAGATCTACGTCGACAACTTCATCGAGGGATACCACATCCCCGGAATCCACCCGAGCTTCTACGCGGCCATCGACTTCGAGAAGTTCGAGGCAGTCGCGATGGACAACGTGATCAAGATGACCGCGCCGCCCAAAGACGACTTGTTCTATCGCGGCACGTGGCTGACGACCTGGCCAAACTGGACGCTGTCGCTGTTCGATGGCGGTATGAACACGTCACGGATCAACCCGATCGACGAGGGCCGAACCGAGTTGTTGTACCACTACTACTTCGCCGATCTCAGCGATGCGACCAGGGCCACGCGTGATCAGGCCGTCGAAGGCAGCATTGCTGTCGTGCGAGAGGACTTCGGGATCTGTGAGATCACCCACCAGAACTACGCCAGCGGCGGCTATCGCCCGGGCCCCTTGAGCCCGCGTCACGAGGCCGGAGTTGCGTGGTTCCAACAGCGCATCGCAGACGTCCTGTCGCACCCCTGATACTCAAGGATCCGTCAAGACCCATCCCGGCTCCCGTCGACTGTGCCGCCCAATGCCCAGCTGCCGCGAACGGGTATCGAGGTCGGCATGATGCTTCGCCTGGCAGCCCTGCTGGCGGCGAGCGGCGTTCTGGCCCTGGTGACCACCCGCCGCCGTCATCTGCATTTCAGTTTTGACGAGGCCACGACGACGTCATCGACGTACACGATCCAGGTGTGCGCGAGCAGGTATGGCTGGCACCGATCGCTGATCGTGTAGGTCCCTGCCTTGGTGACGGTTCGTGTCACCTGGACCTGCTCGGCGTGCCGGTAGGCGAGGTTCGTCATCTTGATGACGGCGGGGCCGTCAACCGTGACGGTCGTGGCAACATCGGACGCGTAGAGCCTGGTGGTACCTGTGACGGTGGCGGGCTTGGTGGCGGTATCAGCGGCCAGCGCCGGGCTTGCGACGGCGAGAGTGGCGACGAGGACAGCCGGAGCGATCAGTCTGGTGATCATGTAGCAGTACTCCTTGTGTGATGGAGTCCGCTCGCTGGAAACGACCGTACACCATTAGCACGACTGCCCAGGTCGACCGTGGGCGCTCAGGGACACGAACGCCCGACAGAGGACTGACCTTTCGACCCTGGACGGATGCTCGGCGACCGTTGAGACTTGAAGCGATCGAGACCGATGGAGGCTGAATCTTGCGTCGAGTTGCGTACCTCGTTGGCGCCATGGTTCTCGGTGCGTTGACGTTTCTGAGCCTGGTCATGGTCGGTATGCGGACGAAGTCGCCACGTGTACTCCGCTTCGTACGACGGGTGAACCGTGCCGTTTCCAACCCGATACAGATGAGGTCGGCGGGGCACCCCGGTGCCTACGCGTCGATCATCCGCCACCGTGGCCGTATCTCCGGTCAGCGATACGAGACGCCCGTCGGAGCCGAGGCCACCGACGACGGGTTCGTCATCGCCCTCCCTTACGGGACCACGACCGATTGGCTGAAGAACCTGTTGGCCGATGGGACGGCCACCATTGTCAACGAAGGCGAGACCTACGAGGTCGATCGGCCCGAGGTGCGGTCGCTGGCTTCGGAGATCGATCGGTTCCGCACCGCCGACCAACGAAACCTGCGTCGGTTCCGGGTCGAACAATGCGTGCGAGTCCGACGGGTCGATCGTTCTGCCTCGACGTAGTCAGCGCGGACGGATCAGGAGCTTCGAGCAGACGTTCGCCAGTGGTGAACGACGACACCGTGGCGCAAGCGCATGATCTCGTATGGTGCACTCGCCGCGCGAGCGGAGATCGAAACCTGAAGGAGACGACGTGACCGTCGAGACACCGACCCGAACGCTGCAGGATGTCCTGGACTCCGTTCCCAACCTCGTCGACTACCTGTACAGCAATCGCAAGGGATCGGTCCTCAAGGACGCCGTGCTGCGCCAGCCCACCGAATTCGTCGCTCCGGAGTTCACGACGTGGCGTGACGAGCAGCGGGCGTGGCGCGAGGGGATCGCGTTCTACGACCAGTCGTTTCACATGACGACGACCTACCTGCGCGGCCCAGACGCGCAGAAGCTCCTGTCCAGCCTGGCCGTGAACAGCTTCGCGACCTTCGGTGAGGGCCGCTCCCGACACCTCGTCATGTGCAGCCCCGACGGATACCTCATGGGTGACGGGATCCTGTACAGCGTGGCCCCCGAGGAGATGGTGCTGGTGGGTCGAGCGGCCGGCCACAACTGGGTGCGGTTCGCCGCCGAGACCGGCGGTTGGGATGTGTCCATCGAGGCTGACGAGATCTTCTCCAACAATCCTGCTGGACGGCGCACCGTGTACCGGTATCAATTGGAGGGGCCTCACGCGCCGGCGCTCATCGAACAGCTCACCGGTGCTCCACTGCGCGAGGCGCCGTGGTCGGAGATCTTCCCTGTCACCATCGCCGGCCATCACGTCTGGGCTCAGCGGCACACGATGGCCGGCAATCCGGGTTGCGAGTTCTTCGGGCCCTGGGATGAGGGTCCCGCGGTCAAGGAGGCGATCCTGGAGGCTGGAGCCGCATTCAACCTGCGCCGCGTCGGGTCGCTCGCCTACTTCACCAACGCGCTGGAGCTGGGCTGGATCCCTCGGCCGGTGCCGGCCATCTTCACCGGCGAAGAGCTCCGCCCGTTCCGCGAGTGGCTGCCCGCGACCAGCGAAGAGGTGACCTGGGCCATCGGCGGCAGCTTCAATGCACCCGATATCCAGGACTACTACTTCACGCCGCGAGAGCTCGGGTACGGCAATGTGATCAAGTTCGACCACGATTTCGTCGGGCGAGAAGCGCTCGAACGGACGGCGGGCGACGACCACAAGCGGAAGGTGACTCTGGTGTGGGACCCCGCGGGCGTTGGTCGAGTCGTCGAGTCCTACATGCGGCCCGAGGAACTCCCGGTGCTCTACCTGGAGTTCCCCCGGGCGACGTATTCGACGTGGCAGTACGACGCGGTGCACGACGACCAGGGACGAACGATCGGGGTCTCGACCTACACCGGCGTCAGCTGGAACGAACGGGCGATGCTCTCACTGGCGGTCGT
>JANOJI010000394.1:0-8733 GCA_031408175.1 Ilumatobacteraceae bacterium | reverse complement strand
GTGCCCTCTGGCCAGATGTCGGCGTAGAAGCTCGCCTGCCTGTGCATGTAGCAGTTGCCGTCGAGGATCGGGAAGCCGCCGTCTTGGAACTTCGTCGTGGCGACGGCCTTGATGGCGTTCTCACCGCCCATGTAGTCGGGGTTCTTCAAGATACCGCCGACGGCGTCGGCGACTGCCTTGACCTTCGGGTCATTGAACGGGATCTCGTGGTTGACCCACTGGTCGTACACCTCGGGCCCGTTGATGCGCAGCATGAAGTCTTCGAACCAGTCGGTGATCGGCCAGCCGGTGGCGACTCCGGACTCGATACCGGCGCACCACGGGGTGCCGCCGTCAGCGGCGATCTTGTCGGACAACGTGGTGAGCTCTTCGAGGGTGGTCGGAATGGCGTAACCCCCGTCGGCAAATGCCGTCGGGCTGTACCACACCAACGACTTGACGTTGGCTCGGACGGGCACGCCATAGACCTTGCCGTCGACCGTGGCCAATTCAGGCCAGCCGGCGACGTTGTCGGCGATGACACTGGCGCCCAGTGCGTCGGGGAATGGAATGAGCTGGCCCTTCTTGGCCATGTCGAGGAACCCACCGGGCTGCGGGAAGTCGATGAGGTCTGGCGGGTTGCCGCCGTCGACGCGGACGATGACTTCGGTCTCGAATTGGTCGGTGCCGTCGTAAAAGACCTTCACGCCTGTGCACGCCTCGAGCGGTGCGTAGGCATCGCGCAACCGGGTGGCCGCCTTGACGGTCTCGCTGTCACGAACCGGTGAGAAGATGTGCACTTCCTTCCCGGCATACTGCTGCTCGCACTTGATCAAGCCATTGGCAAGTGTGTCGCCGCCGGCCGCCGGAGTGGTGTCGCCTGCGGCAGCGGTGCCGGCCGCATCGGTCTCGGCTGGAGTTGACGTATCTGCGTCGTCGTCGCCGCACGCTGCAACGAGTAGAGCCGCAATACAAAGTGCGCTCAAGGCGCCTCTGCGTGTCTTCATGAATTTCCCCCTCAGGAACAATCACGTCGGTGGACGTGGTGGAAAATTGTGGAAATTCTTGAGAACTTCCACCGAGGGACCCTAGCATGCGGTTCGCCAGAGGGAAAGACCTATGCAAGACTTCCGGCGAGCACGCCAACATGAGCATGGGGGTCCTGTGGCAACGATCACACTCAGCGACATCGACAAGGTCTACGACAACGGCTTTCAAGCGGTCACCGGTCTGTCGCTAGAGATAGACGACGGTGAATTTCTCGTACTGGTCGGTCCATCGGGCTGTGGCAAGTCCACGGCGCTGCGCATGATCGCCGGCCTCGAGTCGATCAGCGGCGGTGAGATGAAGATCGGCGACCGCGTCGTCAACGAGCTCGAGCCGAAGGATCGCGACATTGCGATGGTCTTCCAGTCGTACGCGCTGTATCCGCACCTGACCGTGCGCGACAACATCGCCTTTGCGTTGAAGTTGGCGAAATTGCCGAAAGAAGAGATCGAGCGGCGTGTGGCCGACGCGGCCCGCACACTCGAGCTCACTGACAACCTCGACCGCCGTCCCGCACAGTTGTCGGGTGGTCAGCGTCAGCGCGTTGCAATGGGCCGGGCCATCGTTCGTCAGCCACAGGCGTTCCTGATGGACGAGCCGCTGTCGAACCTCGACGCCAAGTTGCGCGTACAGATGCGCGCCGAGATCGCCAAGCTTCAGCACGACCTCAACGTCACCACTGTGTACGTCACCCACGACCAGATCGAAGCGATGACGATGGGCGACCGCGTCGCAGTGATGTCGAAGGGTTCGCTCATGCAGGTCGATTCGCCGCAGAACCTGTACGACCATCCCGACAATCTCTTCGTGGCGGCATTCATCGGTTCGCCGCAGATGAACCTGCTGCGCGGTAAGTATGAGGCCGCTGACGGCGGGGGCACGTTGCGGTTGGGTTCAGCCACGATCACGCTCCCCCAAGCACCTGCATCGCTCGCCGACTTCAACGGCCGCGACGTGGCAGTGGGACTTCGTCCCGAGCACCTGTCGGAGGCTTCTTCCGGCGGAGGCGTCAACACACTCAGCGGAAAGGTGACGGTGCGCGAGGGTCTTGGCTCCGAGGTGATCCTGCACCTCGAGGTCGATGCGCCTGGTGTCGACACAGCGGAGGTTCGCGATGCGACGGAAGGCAGCGGCACCGGCCATTCCGTGTCTGCCCGGCTACCACCGAGCACCCAGCTGCGCGTCGACGACACCGCTCACCTGAGCATCAGCCCGTCGCAGATGCATCTGTTCGATCTCGAGACGGGTCTCGCCATTCGCTGACTGGCCTGCGCTACAGCGGGCGCCTGATGTACAGCGTGTACTTCGCTGCCGGCGCGCTGAGGCTGAAGATCGTGCCCTGGTCGTCGACACAGTCGGCCGACCGGCCGCTGTCGTACAGCGCGGGCTCGTCGGCGCTTCCGCCGAGTTCGCGAACCTTGGCAACTGCGGCGTGAATGTCGTCGACGACGAACCACAGTTGTGGACGGGTCGATGCGTCGATGGCGACTGCGGCTAGGCCCCCTGGTGGCGCTG
Source organism: Ilumatobacteraceae bacterium (assembly GCA_031408175.1). Taxonomy (GTDB): domain Bacteria; phylum Actinomycetota; class Acidimicrobiia; order Acidimicrobiales; family Ilumatobacteraceae; genus JAENVT01. The sequence continues at coordinate 6,192 of JANOJI010000394.1, read as the reverse complement.
AGATGTTGGTGATGTGGCCCGGCTGTGCATCGGGCCCCAATCCCGATGGAGTGTCTCGTGCCCGCCCGGGGTGGCCGCAAACACTCGGTTGAGGCGCGGTGGGCCGGAAACACTCGTTTGCTCTATCGAACTAGTGTTCGATAGAGTCGGAACCTTATGGGGTTCAACAACCCGAACATGCCGTGGTGGGAGCTGGAAGCAACGCTGTCCGACCGCCCGCCCGACCGACCCTCCGATCATTCGGCGACAAGCCGCGGCCGCGATGGGCGCGCCCCAGGTTCTCCGGCGTGGAATGCGGGTGGCGATGGTCCGGCATGGACCCGTAGACGTCAGCCCTATCAGGCACCAGAGCCCGATCAGACCCGCCCGCTCATGCGCCCCGACTCGCCGGCGGTGCCCTATGCCGAGTTGCACTGCCATACCAACTTCTCGTTCCTCGACGGCGCCTCGCATCCCGAGCAATTGGCCGAGGAAGCTGCGCGCCTCGGTCTCGAGGCGCTGGCGATCACCGATCACGATGGCTTCTACGGCGTGGTTCGCTTTGCCGAAGCAGCGCGCACTGTCGGATTGCCGACGGTGTTCGGCGCCGAGATCACGCTGGGCACAGCGACTACTCGTCAGGCACTGAGTGAAGAGATGACCCAGACTCAGATCGCCACCGGTTTGGTTCCCGATCACCATGCTCCCGATCCGTACGGCGATCACCTGCTCGTGCTCGCCGATGGCCCCACCGGCTACGCCCGACTTGCGCGTGCGCTGAGCTTGGGTCATCTGGCAGGTGAGAAGAGCGCGCCGAGGTTCACGCTGCTCGACATCGCCGATGCAATGGCTGGGCACGGTTGGGTGCTCACCGGCTGCCGCAAGGGTGCCGTGCCGGCGGCGCTGGTCGAGCACGGCCCTGCGGCAGCGGCCAAACAACTGCAACGACTGATCGAGTTGTTCGGCCGCGACCGCGTGGTGGTCGAACTGTGGGACCACGGCGACCCGCTCGACTCGGCGCGCAACGATGCCTTGGCCGAATTGGCCGCCCGCCACGACCTGGCCTGCGTGGCCACCAACAACGTGCACTACGCCACGCCCTCGCAGCGCAAGTTGGCCACGGCGATTGCCGCGGTGCGTTCCAGGCGCAGCCTCGACGAACTCGATCCGTGGCTACCGGCGTCGACCGGCGCGCACATGCGCAGCGGTGCCGAGCAAGCACGCCGGTTCCTGCGCTACCCGGGCGTGGTCGAAACCGCCGCCGAGATTGGGCGGGCAGCCGCGTTTGATCTGTCGCTGGTCGCGCCGAATCTGCCGCCGTTCCCGTGCCCGATGAACTCCGACGGTACGACCACGCTCAGCGAGATGCAGTACCTGCGCCTCCTCGTCGAGCAAGGCGGTCGTCATCGGTACGGCGAGCGACCGGCAACCCACGAGGATCTGTCGCTGCGCGCCAGGGCCTGGAGCACCATCGACCACGAACTCGACGTCATCGAGCACCTCGGGTTCGCCGGTTACTTCCTGGTGGTGTGGGATCTGGTCGAGTTCTGCAATCGCGCCAACATCTTCTGCCAGGGTCGCGGCAGTGCCGCCAATAGCGCGGCGTGTTATGCCCTCGGCATCACCAAGGCCGACGCGGTGTCGTTGGGACTGTTGTTCGAGCGGTTCCTGTCGACCGAACGCGATGGTCCGCCCGACATCGACATCGACATCGAGAGCGACCGGCGCGAAGAGGTGATCCAGTACGTGTACCAGCGCTATGGCCGGCACCACACCGCGCAGGTGGCCAACGTCATCACCTATCGGGCGCGGTCGGCGGTGCGCGACATGGCCAAGGCGCTCGGCTACGCGCCCGGCCAGCAAGATGCGTGGAGCAAGAAGATCGATGCCTGGGGCAATGTCTCCACCACCGCCAACCAACCCGATCACGGCATTCCGGCGGCGGTGCTGGAGTTGGCGACCGAGATCGAGGATGCACCGCGCCACCTCGGCATTCACTCCGGCGGCATGGTCATCTGCGACCGCCCGGTGATCGAGGTCTGTCCCGTCGAGTGGGGGCGCATGGACAAGCGCAGCGTGCTGCAGTGGGACAAGGACGACTGCGCTGCCGCCGGGCTGGTGAAGTTCGACCTGCTCGGGTTGGGCATGCTCAGCGCGCTGCATTACGCCGTCGATCTCATCCGCGAGCACCGTGGCTACGAAGTCGATCTGGCCACCATTCCGCAAGAAGACGATGTCTACGCGATGTTGTGCCGCGCCGACACCGTCGGTGTGTTCCAGATCGAATCACGGGCCCAGATGGCCACGCTGCCCCGCCTGAAACCGCGCCGCTTCTACGACTTGGTGGTCGAGGTCGCGCTCATCCGTCCGGGCCCGATTCAAGGTGGGTCGGTGCATCCCTACATCCGCCGACGCAACGGTCAGGAGCCCATCACCTACTTGCATCCGCTGCTCGAGAACTCACTCGGCAAGACCCTCGGTGTGCCGCTGTTCCAAGAGCAGTTGATGCAGATGGCAATCGACGTCGCCGGGTTCACACCCAGCGACGCCGACCAGCTGCGTCAGGCCATGGGTTCGAAACGCAGCAGGGCACGGATGGAAAAGTTGAAGGCGCGGCTGTACGAAGGTATGGCCGAGCGCAACATCACCGGTGATGTCGCCGACGAGATCTTCACCAAAATGGCGGCGTTCGCCAACTACGGCTTTCCCGAGTCGCACAGCGTCAGCTTCTCGTACCTCGTCTACGCCTCGGCATGGATCAAGTTCCACGAGCCGGCGGCCTTTTGTGCAGCGCTGCTCAATGCCCAGCCGATGGGTTTCTGGAGTCCACATTCGTTGGCCCAAGACGCGCGGCGTCACGGTGTGGTGGTGCTGTCACCCGATCTCAACGGGTCTCTTGCCACTGCCACCTTGGAACCGTGCCCCGAGTCGGTTGGCGGGGTAGCTGTGCGATTGGGGATCGGCTCGGTCCGTGGCATCGGCACCGACCTGGCCACCGAGATCGAGGCAGGCCGACCGTACGATTCGCTCGAAGATCTGGTGCGTCGAATCTCCTTCACTTCATCATCCACTTCATCATCCACTTCATCATCACAGTTGCAATTGCAACAACTCGAGGCCATGGCTACAGCGGGGATGTTCGAGGAATGCTTCGGGCTGCAACGTCGTGAGGCGCTGTGGGCGGTGGGCGCCGCGGTGCAATCGCGATCGGATCGTCTGCAGGGCATCATCACTGGCGAACGCTCTCCGCGCCTGCCGGGCATGGATGCGATGGAGACCGCGGTCGCCGATCTGTGGGCCACCGGGGTGGCGCCCAACGGTCATCCCACACAGTTCCTGCGCGACGAGCTGCGGCAACGCGGCGTTGTCACGGCTGTCGGATTGTGGGACTGCAAGCCGAAGAGCAAGGTGTTGGTAGCCGGGATCGTGACGCATCGCCAGCGGCCGATGACGGCCCAAGGGGTCACGTTCATGAATCTCGAAGACGAGACCGGGTTGATCAACATCGTTGTGTCGAAGGGGTGTTGGGCCCGTTACCGCACGATCGCCCGCAGCGCGCCGGCGCTGTTGATCCGTGGCCGTCTGGAGCGAGCCGAGGGGGTGATCAACATCGTCGCCGACGAGTTGACGCTGCTGCCCGTGCCTGCTTCCACAGCCAGTCGTGACTTCCGCTGAGCCTTCCCTGGTTTGGCGCAGGGCCTCGTCTACAGTCGTGCGAGGGAGGTCACGACGATGCAATACACATTGCAGAATGCCGCGCCACAACCGACGTTGCAGCACCTCGTCCGCGACATCGATGGCAAGCGCATCAGAGTCATCGTCTTCAGCGGCGTCGTCACAGTCGCGCCGGCGCAGCAACGTGGCATCGTCGTGCGCACCACGGCCGAGCAACCCGGCGCGCCCATCGGGTTCTACGTTCCGGAGGCGTTCGGCATCATGTTGGACGGCGCGATCGTCGTCGCCGAAGCCACGCTGACCCAGGTCGTGGTCGACGGCCGCACCCAGATGGCCACTGCGTACGGGATTTCTGACATCACCGTGCGCCTGGTGGAATCCGAGCAGACGCCGGGCATGGGTTGGCCGTACCTCAGCTTCACGTGTCACTCCAACGACCTGCCGCTGGGTGTGCACTACCGGGTGACGATCCAGCATCCCCTCCAGTCGAATCCGTTGTAGTCGCAGCGCTACGGCGGCGATGCAGACACCAGGGCGACGACGACCGTGCCCATTGGCCCTACTCCGCCCGATCCGCCGGCGCGATGCTGACCTGGTAAGCCACCGAGAGGAGCTAGCCATGCGACGAATCCTGATCGCCGGCGCTGGTGGGCGCGACTTCCACACCTTCAACGTCGTGTTCCGCGACGATCCCGATACCGATGTCGTTGCCTTCACCGCTGCGCAGATCCCAAACATCGACGACCGCAGCTACCCGGCAGAGCTCGCCGGATCCCGTTACCCGCACGGCATCCCCATCCGCCCCGAGGTCGAGCTGGACGCGATCGTTCGAGAGCGCGGCGTCGACGAGGTGGTGTTCGCGTACTCCGATGTTGCCTACGCCGACGTGATGCATCTCGCGGCACGGTCGATGGCGGCAGGCGCCGACTTCCGTCTCATCGGACCGAGGGCTTCGAGCCTGCGCTCGCGGCGGCCAGTGGTCGCGGTGTGCGCGACGCGCACGGGGTGCGGGAAGAGCCAGACGAGCCGCGTCGTGGCCAAACTGCTGCGCGATTCCGGGCTGCGGGCAGCACTGGTGCGTCATCCGATGCCGTACGGCGCCCTCAACGCAATGCGCGTGCAACGGTTCGCGACGTTGGCAGACATCGACGCATCGGACCCGACGGTGGAGGAGCGCGAGGAGTACGAAGAGCCCGTACGCCAGGGCATGTTGATGTATGCCGGTGTCGATTACGCCGACATCCTCGCCGCGGCCGAAGCCGAGGCCGATGTCATCATCTGGGACGGCGGCAACAACGATCTGCCGTTCTACACACCGGACCTGATGATCGTCGTCGCCGATGCGCTGCGGCCCGGTCACGAACTCGGGTATCACCCCGGTGAGGTCAACGTGCGACTGGCCGACGTCGTCGTCGTCAACAAGATCGACTCCGCCGAACCTGGTGATGTGCAGCGCGAGTTGGCAGTGATCCACGACCTCAACCCAACGGCGGTCGTGATCACGGCCACGTCGCCGCCGGTGTTGGAAGAAGGCCCCGAGATCAGTGGTCGGCGGGTGCTCGTCGTCGACGACGGGCCGACCCTGACCCACGGCGGTATGCCGTTCGGTGCCGGCACCGTGGCCGCACGAGCGGGCGGCGGGCAGATCGTCGACCCGCGTCCATACGCCGTTGGATCGCTGGCCGCGGTGTATCAGAAATTTTCGCACCTCGGACCTGTCCTGCCGGCAATGGGCTACGGCGACGAGCAACTCGCCGACCTGGTGGCCACAATCGCGGCGACACCGTGCGACGTCGTCGTGACCGGGACCCCGATCGACTTGGCGGCGACGATCCGGGCCCGGCTCGGCGACGCGGCCATCGGCCATCCGGTGCGCCATGTTCGTTACGACTTAGGCGCCGATGCCCAACAGGCCCTCGCCACGGTTCTGCAGCCGTGGATCGAAAGGTGGAAGGCTCAGTCGCGCAACGCCTGAGCCGCGAGCTTTCCCGACAGGAAGGGTTCGGTGGTGTTGATCACGCCGTCGTCGCGCAGTCGCTCGGCCGCGGCGACCATCGCGCCGTGCGAGATCCGCGACAGCAGGCTGCCGGTCGAGATCCGGCGCACGCCGACTTCGCCGAGCTGAGCGACACTGGGCCCGCCCGGCAGGATCAGCACGTTCACTGGCACGCCGACGGCGTTGACGACAGTCGCAATCTGGTCGAGGTCGGCAAGGCCGGGGGCGTACACCACTTCGGCGCCGGCGGCGACGTATGCCTGGAGACGGGCGATGGTGTCGTCGAGGTCGCTGATCCCGTGCAGATGATTCTCGCAACGCGCTGTCAGGACGACTCCGGTGTTGGCAGTGCCGGCGGCCGCCGCGCCGACACGCGCCACGGCGACATCGATCGGGTCGATGGAGTCGGTCATCGGGTTCCAATCCTCGATCGAACAGCCCGCTGCTCCGGCCTCGGCCAGTAGTTCGACCGTCAAGGTGACACCACGCAGATCGTCGGCGTAGCACCGTTCGGAGTCGACGTTGAGCGGGAGATCCGTGGC
>JANOJI010000358.1:0-1966 GCA_031408175.1 Ilumatobacteraceae bacterium | reverse complement strand
CGGAGTCAGGCGAGGGTTTCGACGTCGACGACCTTGCGGCCGCCACGTGTACCGAACTTCACTGCCCCGTCGGTGAGAGCGAACAGGGTGTCGTCGCCACCGATGCCGACGTTGCGGCCGGGGTGGAACTTGGTGCCACGTTGGCGAACGATGATCGTGCCGGCATGAATCTGGCTTCCACCGAAGACCTTGACCCCAAGGCGCTGTGCGTTGGAGTCTCGCCCGTTGCGGGTTGAACCGCCACCTTTGGTCTTTGACATCTTGGTTCAGCCCTTCTTGATCGAGGTGATTTCGATGACGTGGTACTTCTGGCGGTGACCAAAGCGACGTCGCTGGTTGGTGCGCTTCTTGTAGGTGAAGCCGTCGATCTTTGGCCCCTGGGCCCAACCGACGACCTTGCCCGTGACCGAGGCCCCTGACAACTGCGAAGGGGTGGCCAGCACGATGTCACCGTCGACGACCAACACAGGGGTCAGCGATACTTCGCTGCCCTGCTCGGCGTCGAGCAATTCAACGTGGACCTGCTCGCCCTCTGAGACTTTGGCCTGCTTGCCACCGGATGCGATCACTGCGTACATAGCCATGCGATCCTATCGGGCCGAGGCCTGACAACAACGGGCCCGCATCATTCTAGGAGCGAGTGATCGATGATGACGCCACGGCCGTCGCAGTTCGGGCATTGATCGGCGAAGTTGACGAGCAGACCCTCGCCGATGCGCTTGCGAGTCATCTCCACCAATCCGAGGTCGGTGATGTCGAAGACCTGCGTGCGGGTCTTGTCGCGCGCCAGGGCTGAGCGGAACGCATCCACGACTTTGCGCCGGTTGTCCTTGATCTCCATGTCGATGAAGTCGATCACGACGATGCCACCGATGTCGCGGAGTCGCAGCTGCTTGGCAACTTCTTCAGCGGCTTCGAGGTTGTTGCGAAACACCGTCTCTTCGAGGTTCGAGGTGCCGACGTTCTTGCCCGTGTTGACGTCGATCACCGTCAACGCCTCGGTGTGCTCGATGATGAGCGAACCACCACTGGGTAGCCACACCTTGCGATCGAGGGCCTTGTGCAGCTGCTCGTGAATGTGCTGGCGCTCGAACAACGGCAAGCCTTCGGCCGCCGCGTCGAAGTATTCGATCCGGTCGGCGAGGTCGGGGTTGAATGCGGCCACGTAGTCGCGTACGTCCTCGAACAGACGCTGATCGTCGATGATGACACCGCGGTACTCGGCGTTGAACTCCTCACGGATGACGCGCACCGCAAGCTCGGGCTCGCGGTACAACAGGGTCGGGCTGTTGGCCCGCTTGGCCTTGGCCTCGATCTCGTTCCACTGATCGAGCAGCCGAGTCATATCGGCGCGCAGTTCGTGTTCGTTGGCGTTCTCGGCGGCCGTGCGCACGATCAGACCGTGCTGTGCAGGCTTGACCCGGTCGAGAATGTTGCGCAACCGCTTGCGCACATCGTCGGGCAGTCGCTTGGAGATCCCGTACGTCTTCGAGTTGGGAATCAGCACCACGAAGCGGCCGGGCAGCGACACCTCCTGGGTCAATCGCGCCCCCTTGGCGCTGATCGGATTCTTGGTGACCTGACAGAGCACCAACTGCTTCGGCCGCAGCATCTGTTCGATGCGCATCTGGCCAGACTTTTCGACGATGTCTTCCGGGTCGTACTGAACGTCGCCGCGGTACAACACGGCGTTCTTCGGTGTGCCGATGTCGACGAAAGCCGCTTCCATGCCCGGCAACACGTTCTGCACCTTGCCCAGATAGATGTTGCCGTGGATCTGGCTGACGTCGTCGGCTGGGCGGCTGACGTAGTGCTCGATCAGGTTGCGGCCCTCGAGGACGGCGACCTGCGTCAATGTCGGACGCACCTGCACGGCCATGAGGTACCGACCGATCGGGCGGCCGTTGCGCTCGCGCCCGCGGCGCCGTTCGATGGTGTCGGCATCGAGGTCGACTTCCATCGTCGA